>JBFFHG010000160.1:0-6894 GCA_041557055.1 Desulfosarcinaceae bacterium | reverse complement strand
TGGTGTGCGGGCTTTGTCTCTTGGGTTATGAAGCAACATGGTTACACTCCCCCCAAAAAAGCAATGAGAGCATTATCGTGGAAGGATTTTGGCAAATCTGTAACAAAACCCACCTATGGATCCATTGGCATAAAAGAAAGAAGAGGTGGTGGGCATGTGTCTTTTGTTGTCGGTCAAAGTCGAGATGGAAAGTTTCTTTATATGTTGGGTGGCAATCAAGACAATGAAGTGAATATTTCCCAGTATAAAAGAGGTGCTTGGATCAAATTTGTAATACCAAGCAATTATGATGACAACTATGGATTCCTGCCTGTATATAAAGGGAGCTTTGTTGTCGCAGACAGTGAGGCTTAAATATGAAATTAAAACTCCTGATTTTATTAACAATTGAATTATTGCTATTTCAAGCTTGCAGCGTTAAGCATGTTGCTACACCAAGTAAGTTGCAGCAACAAAGGGAAGAGTTCATGCTGGAAGCAATAGAAGATTTTATTTCAAGCACACCTTATTGCGCATTGATTCAGCACACCAGCGTTGATGTCAGCCCTGATCCAAATGATCCTTATTCAGAAAAGAACATCTATCACGCAAAAGTATTGGAAACATTCCGTGGACAAAAATTAAAAAACATCAGTTACATATTAATTAGCGATAAAGGAGCAGATTCAACTCTTATTGAAGAACCAGTTGTTATTACACTTTGTGCTGACAAAGAGGGCTTTTTTTGGCCGGGTACTGGCTCAATGTTTGAAGCCACAGAAAAAGTTATCAAAAAAGCCCGACGAATCGGTAAAAAACTGAAATTTGTAAAACAGTCTTTTCCTGATTGTGAATGATATATCGCTTGATCAAGTTTGGAATATCATCAGGGTTATAAGGTAATGGGTAATGCCAGTCGAACGTTGATTTCATAAACACTAATTTTTTAAGGCACAAAGGCAAATACCCACCCAAAGGGCAAGTAACCATAGATGACGTTGTGCGCTTTGTTTCTGAGGGCAAGACAAATCCTCGCTCTGCGTGCTTATCGTGAATTGCATAACTTGCCCCCAGCGATCTGCCGACGGGGATGCCGATGGTCATATTTCAGTTTCAAGCACCGCTTCAAGTTCATTGGATGCCTGCCGGCGCCCCATCAACCGGGAGAGATCATCGAGCACCAGAAAAAGCGCCGGCACCATCACCAGGATGATCAGGGTGGCGAACAGGACGCCAAAGCCCAGGGAGATGGCCATGGGGATCATCATGCGGGCCTGGATGGACGTTTCCAGGATCATGGGCATCAACCCGCCGAAAGTGGTCAGGGTGGTTAGGATGATGGGTCTGAACCGCTGGATGCCGGCGGCATGGACAGCCTGCGCGGGCGGCACGCCGGTGCGGATGGTGCGATTGGTCAGATCGATCAGCACCAGGGAGTCGTTGACCACCACCCCTGACAGGGCCACCACGCCGAAAAGGCTGATCACCGAGAGCGAATACCCCATCAGCAGGTGCCCGAAGATGGCGCCGATCATGCCAAACGGAATGCTGAACATGATGATCAGTGGCTGGATATAACTTTTGAATGGAACGGCCAGCAATGCGTAAATCCCGAACAACGCCAGGGCCAGCCCCGTGAAAAGGGAGCTGAGGCTCTCCCGGATTTCGGCCTGATGCCCTTCAAAGCTGTAGGACAGGCCGGGATGGCTGCTGATCAACGCCGGCAGAATCTCTTGCCTGAGCGCACGCAGAATGTTTTCCGACTGGGAGGGCGGACTTACGTTGGCCGTCACCAAGATATTCCTGCGACCGTCGGTGCGTTCGATGGCGGTATAGGCCCGGCCGGAGATCATCTGCACGGCATCGCGCAAAAACACCTCGCCTTCGGGGCTCTGCAAAATCAGGTTTTCCAGGGTGGCTTCGGAGATGCGTTCATTTTCGGGCAGACTCACGCGCACGGTCACCTCGTTGCGGCCGCGCTGCTGCCGCAACGCTTCGGCCCCTTGAAAGGCATGGCGGACCTGCAGGGCGACGGCCCGGGATGTCAGCCCCATCCGCTCCCCCAGGGGCCCCAGTTGAATGTCGAACTGGCGTTTGCCCCGGGCCGAGCCGTCGTCGATATCGTGCACGATTGAAAATTGGGCCAGTTGGACCGCCAGGCCCTCCCCTGCCTTTTCCAGCTCATCCTTGTCGCGATGGCTGAGCATCACCGTGAGGTTTTTGCCGCCCCCCGGCCCCCCCATATTGGATTCAAAGGTAATGGTTTCCAAACCGGAAATGGTTCCGGTAAACCCGCGCCACAGATCGGTCACCCGGGAGGTCGGCAGGGGGCGCTGGTCGGCAGCGGTGAGAAAAAGCCGGACAGTGACCGTATTATCGTTGACAGTGCTGAAAACGCCTTTGGCCAGTTGCGTTCCGCCGTTTTCACGAATCACTGTTCTGGCGGCATCCACCAGCCGCTTTTCAACAGCTTCCAGGCGGGCCGCGGCCGCCCCATAAGGAAGGGAGGCAGAGCAATAGGCAAAGTCCGATTCCACCCGGGGAAACATTTCCAGACCCATTCGGCCCGAGGCCACATAACCGCCCAGGCCCAGCAACAGGGCCACCCCAAAGGCCAGAACAGTGTAGCGCCGCTTCAGCATGTAGCCAAGAAAGACGCCGTAACGGTTGCGGATAAACGCTTCGAAAGCCAGACTGAAGCGCGCCTGCCACTTTTCCAGATAGTTCAGGGGCCAAACAGCGCTGCGCCTGTCCCGGTGGCGGCTCAGGTGGGCCGGCAGAATGAACAGGCTTTCGATCAGGGAGACGCCGAACACGGCGGCCACCACCAGGGGGATGATTTTGAAGATTTTTCCCATGAATCCGGGGATGAACATCAGCGGCAAAAAGGCCACCAGGTTTGTCAGGACGCTGAAGATCACCGGCATGGCCACTTCCCGGGTTCCGGCCACGGCGGCCTTGAGCATGGGAAGCCCTTTGCGGCGGCAATGGTAAATATTTTCCCCCACCACCACCGCATCGTCCACCACGATCCCCAAGGTTACGATAAAGGCGAACATGCTGATCATGTTAATGGAAAAATCCATGGCCGACAGAAAGATAAACGACCCCATAAAGGAGATGGGGATCCCCAGGCTCACCCAGAAGGCCAGACGGGTCTCAAGAAACAGCGCCAGGAAGATAAAGACCAGGATCAGGCCCAGATAGGCATTCTTGAGAAGCAGTTCGGCGCGCTGGGTAAAAATTTCCGAGCTGTCATTGAGCACGGTCAGTTCCAACCCCTGGGGCAGGGTCTGGTTCATTCGCTCCAGCACCGCTTTTCCCGCATCGGCGACTTCCGTGGGGGTCTGGTCTCCCACCCGGTAGATGTCGATCATCACCGCGGGATCTCCATTGAATGCGGCCCAGGTATGGGTGTCTTCAAACCCTTCGCGCACTGCGGCCACATCCCCCAACAGGATGCGGGACCCGTCTTCCAGGGTCATCAGGGGCAGTTGAGCGTATTGGCGGGCGAAGTCCCGGCGGTCTTTGACGCGCACCAGAATATCGCCGCCGGAGGTTTTGAGACTTCCACCGCCCAAATCAACCGATGCTTTGGCAATGGCAGTGGCGACCTCCTCAAGGGTCATGCCGTACCGCCGCAGGGTGGCCTGGGGGATCTCCACCTGAATTTCATAATCCTTGACGCCCGTGAGCGCCACCTGGGTGATATGGGCGTCGAGCAGCAGCTCGTCGCGCACCTGATCGGCCACCGATCGCAGGACAAGCTCATCCACATCGCCGTGCAGGGCCAGCGTCATGACCCCATGCTTACGGCTGGCGATGGCGATCTGGGGCTCTTCAGCCTCATCGGGAAAGGTATCGATGCGGTCCACTTCGCTTTTGATCTCCTGCCACAGGCGGGTGATGTCCGCGCCTTCAATGGCCTCGACCGTGATGCTGGCGTTGCCCTCCGTGGCTGTGGCGCTGATTTCGTCCACCCCCTCCAATCCCTGGATGGCCTCCTCCACAGCCTGGACAATCCCGCTTTCGACCTCCTCGGGACTGGCCCCTGGATAGGCGATGGAGATCTCCACCGAATCCAGGGTAAACTCGGGAAAAACCTCCTGTTTAATCTGTAAACCGACAATCAACCCGCCGATCAGAAATACGGCCATAAGCAGATTGGCCACCACCGAGTTGCCGGCCATCCAGGCCAGAGGGCCCCGGCCGTCGGCGTTGCGATCTTCTCTTTTCATTTTTCAGCCTGCTTTCCGGCCGTGGCCTTGCCATCGCCGTCCGATGCAATGTCGGCGCTTTTCAGGGCCATGCCCGGCACCGGGCTGGAGAGTTCGGACATCACCACCTGTTCTCCGGGCGCCAGACCGCTTTGGATATAGACCTTGTCGGTACTCTTCCAGGCCAGGGTCACGGAACGGATATCCAGGGTGTTGTTGTCACAGACCCACACCGTATCGCCGTCCTGCAAGGCGGCGCGCGGCAGTTCGATCACGCCGGTCAGCGCACGGCCGGCAATTTCCACAAAGACATAATCATCGATCATCAAGGGCGCGGCGGGCAGGTCCGACTGCAGGCCCAGCGGGTCTGAAACGGCCACGATAACAGTGGCCATGCGGCTGGTGTCGTTGAGCTTGCCGGCAATGCGAACAACTCTGGCCTGCCAGCGGCCGTCGCCGGCCTGGGAACGAACCACCGCCGGGCAGCCGCCGTCATGGTTGATATCGATGCGGGATAACTGATCCAGGGGCACCACCGCTTCCACCCAGAACGCATCTGTGCCGACAATGGTGGCCAGACTGTCCTGGGCGCCCACATAGGCGCCCACGTTGACATGCCGTTCGATAATCAGCGCGTTGAAGGGCGCCCGCACCACGGTCCGCTCCAAATCGAGGCGCGCTTTGCGTAAACTGGCTTCGGCACTGGCCACGGCGGCCCGGGCTTGCTGCAACTGGGGTTTGCGAAGGGCCAGGTCGGTCTGCGCAACGACTTCGGCGGACAATTCGGACAGAAGCCGAAGCTCTTCCCGGGCAATGGTCTGACTGCCCTGCTCCATGGCCAGGGCGGCCCGGGCGTCCTCAAGGGTGCTTTGGGCCTTCTGCACCTCGATCTGATGATCGGATGGGTCCATGGTTAACAGTTCAGCACCTTTGGCGATATGCCCGCCGGGAACGAACTGGGATGCGACAGAGTCTATTTCGCCCGACACCCGGGCTTTGAGCGTCACCTCGCGGGAGGGGACCACGGTGCCCATGGCGTTGATAAAGGTTCGGGCATCACTTCGGGCGGCAGCTTGCACCTGCACGGCGACAGCCTGGCGTTGGAGCGCTGTCCGCTCTATGGTGGGCGCGGTGACCTTGAAATAGGCCCAGGCGGCGCCGCCGGCCGCGATCAGCATCAAGGGGACCAGGGCTTTGCCAACCCTTACAAAGAACAACGTTTTCTTATGATCTTCAGGCATATCGATTGACTCCATGGTGCGATGAAGGTTTTGCAACAACTTCTATCCTGCTGCCGGCGCCCGGCCTCCGACGGGCGGGTATAGGGCATTGTCTTGAAATTGGATTTACCCGGCCGGGACAGCGGAACCGGAGATCAATTCCCGGGTCCAGGCGCCACCGATGGTGCGATACAGGGTCACACGGTTTTTTATCAGGGTGGCCTGTTCTTCCACCAGTTGTCGGTCCAAATCCTGGACACTGGTCCAGGCGGTCAGGTAATCCAGGTAATTGTTCTGTCCGTTCATATATTGGATGCGGGCGTCTTTCAACGTCATGCGGGAGGCTTTGAGCTGCTCCTCCAGCAGCACGATATATTCGCCCTGGCGCTTTTCGGTCGCCAGGCTGTCCTCCACCTCCTGAACCGCCTGGGCCACGGTCCGGGCATACTCGGCCAGGTAAGCCTCGGCCACGGCCCGGGTGCGATCCACCTCGGCCGAGCGATATCCGGCGTCAAACAAAGGCCCTGTCATGCTGGCCGCCAACGTGGAGACCCAGTTGCTGAAAAGCAGATCAAAGGCATCGCTGGAAAAGGCGGCGTCAGCCGAAAGAGTGATGGCCGGCAAACGATCGGCCCGCGCCGCGCAGACCTGCCAGTCCGCCGCACGCAGGCGCAGGCCCGCGGCGCGGACATCGGGACGGGCGGCCAGCAGATCGGCGGGCAAACCGGCGGCCGGTATGGGAATCAGGACCGGCAGGTTCCGCTGCGCAGGGGAGAGGCTTTGGGCGCCGGAACGCCCCAGCAACACCGCCAGTGCATTGCCCATCTGTTGCTCGGCAAGTTGCAGCAGGGGCAATTTGGCCTTGGCCGCAGCCAGAACCTCACGTTGCTGGGAAACATCCAGGGCGCCGGCCTTGCCGTTGACGAACCGAAGCTGCTGTAAATTCAGCAAACTCCGGTTGATTTGAATTTGATCCTGCAAAATTGCGATTTGACGGCGCAAGGCCAGAATATCGATCCAGGTGGTGACCACCTCGGCCGATACGGTAACGGCCGCCGCCTCCAGGTCTTCCCGGGCGGCCTGCAGCCCCAATGACTCGGACTGGCGCAAGGCGTCCAGGCGCCCCCACAGATCAACTTCGTAGGCAGCCTTGAGACCGGCGCTGTAGGTTTGGGTATCCGAGTGTTGGGTTTCGGCGCCGTCGCTCTTGGTTTGCGCCCAGCTCTTTTCGGCGCCCGCGTTGTAATCCATGGTCGGTTTGAGAGCCGCACCGGCCTGACGCGCGGCTGCATCCGCCTGTTTCAGTCGCGACCAGGCGGTCCGGATGTCGAAATTGCCGGACAAGGCTTCATCCACAAGCTTGTTGAGTTCGGCACTGCCAAAGGATTGCCACCATTGACCCGGCCCCGGCTCTCCGGCTGAATAAAGAGCGTATTTTTCAGGCAGATCCAATGGGACGGCAGGCCTGGTTTGGGGCT
>JBFFHG010000159.1:0-6908 GCA_041557055.1 Desulfosarcinaceae bacterium | reverse complement strand
CCGGCTGGGCGTCAGAGTCAACGTGGTCGCCCCCGGCATGATTGATACGCAGATGCTGCAAAATGCGCCCCTGCGTGATATCAAAAACTTGATACCCATGGCCCGTATCGGACGCCCAGAAGAGGTGGCCAAGGTGGTGGCCTTTTTGTGCTCTGAGGACGCTTCCTATATCACCGGGCAGGTGATCGGTGTGAATGGCGGCATGGTATAAACAATCGTTTTAAGGGTTGGTTGTAATCTTACTCGTATGACGACAAACAGAAAAATAGTTGCGCTCTTTGTGTTTTTCTCGATGGCATGGACGGTTGCCTGGGCATCCGGATTCCTTGAACAGATGCGTTCCGCGGGTGAAAAGATTACCTCCGTAAAAGGGGATTTTATTCAGGAAAAGCAGATGCCCATATTGGCCCGGCCTCTTGTGGCGCGCGGCTGTTTTGCTTACCAGCGCCCGGCCTCGCTGCGATGGGAATATCGCGAACCTTTGCAAAGCGTGCTTATTTTGCACAACGGTGAGGTGCATCGATACTTGCAATCGGACACAGGATGGGAGGAGGACAAAACCGCCAACCTTCAATCCATGGATTTCATACTGCAAGAGATCGCAAAGTGGCTCAACGGCCGATTTGAAGACAATCCGATGTTCAGCGTCTTATCGGCGTCCGGCAATAAAATCGTCCTGAAACCCAGGGAGAAAGGGGTGGACCAGTTCATCCGGCGAATCGAGTTGACCATGGCCGATCAACCGGGTGTCATGAAAGAGGTCGTCATCTTCGAAAGCAACGACTCGTTTACCCGCTTTACCTTTCCCAGTCCTGAAATCAATCAACCCATCTCCCCTGACGAGTTCCAAAAGGTGCAATGACAATTCGGCGTCAACTTATGTTTTTTGCATTGGTCGTTCTCGTTACGTCGTGCGCCCAACTGCCCAAAATCCATCCCGGTGGGACATCAGGCCCGTCGCCATCCGCCGGCCCCTGCGGAAAAATATTTCCTCAAGGCAAATGGCAACTGTACCACACCATTGAAGCCACGGTTCCGGGAGGCCGTAAAAACAGTCTTACCGGAGTGTCGGTGATATCATCCCGGGATCGATACATTCACTGGGCGCTGATGACGGTGGAGGGTTTTGTCCTTTTCAGCGGTCGCTATGATGGCACCCTGACCGTTGACCGGGCTGTTGGGCCTTTTAATCGACCCGGGTTTGCTCAAGGATTGATGGCTGATTTGATGCTGTTGTTTTTTATGCCTGAGGCGCCGCTATCCAGTACGGGTTTCTCGGAAGCGGGGGACCTTGTTTGCCGATATGGTTCGCCCCGGGATACAACGGATATCATTCTAAAAGACAACCATTCCTGGAGAGTCCGGCGATACTCATCCGCAAAACGATTGGACCGCACCATTGAAGCCGACGAAATTGTGCACATTGGAACCAGCCCCTTTGCCAATCACATGATTCTAAAAAATCATGGTTTAATCGGATATCAATTGGAACTTAAACTGGTGGAAGCCATCCCGATAAAATAAGGAACAAATGAAATTAAAACTGATTTACCCCCGATGGCCCAAATTGCGCAGACAAACCGAATTCCATTTACCGCCCCATGGCCCGGTGGTTTTTGCCGCCGCCCTGCCCGACGATGTGGAGGTGGACTTTGTGGATGAAAATCTGGAAGCCGTTGATTTTGACGATCCGGCGGACCTGGTCGCCATCTCAATGATGCTTACGATTCAGGTCAAACGGGGTTGGCAAATTGCCGATGAATATCGTCGCAGAGGAAGAAGCGTTATTTTTGGCGGGATTGCCACCATGCTGCACGCTGAAGAGACCATGGGGCATGCGGATGCGGTTTTTTTGGGGGAAGCCGAGGGCCGCATGCAAAGTGTTCTGACGGATTTCAAAAAGGGCCGGCTTCAAAAAATTTATGACTACATGGATGCGCCGCCCCCCATTGAAAGTGTGGGCAACGCCCGCCGTGAGATCCTCAACCGCGATCTGTACAACTACAAAGGGGTCCAAATGGTGGACCTGGTGCATGCCTCCCGGGGATGCCGCTATAATTGTTATCCATGCTGCGTCTCGTTTCTGGGGGGGCGCAAATTCCGGCCCAGGCCGGTTGACAAGGCGGTTGCCGAGATGGCGGCGATTGACAACAACCGGCTCTTTATTGTGGACAACTCTCTGGCCCAGGATACCTGCTGGGAACTGGATCTTTTCAGGGAGATGATTCCACTCAAAAAGAGCTGGTGCTGTCATCCCATCGAAGACAAACCCGAGGTGCTGGACCTGGCCGCCCAGGCCGGCGCATGGTACGTCTACCAGGCGGTTTTCGATACTTCCAGTCATATTCGGGAAAGAATTCAACGCTACCACGACCACGGCATCGCGGTTGAGGGGACCATCCTTCTGGGCCTGGACAACCAGAGCGAAGACGACATCAAGCGGTTGGTGGATTTCTTGCTGAAAATTGAGCTGGACCTGGCCGAATTCACGGTTTTGACCCCGTTTCCCCACACCAAGGCCTATGACGATTTAAAACGCGACAACCGGATCACCTCCTTTGACTGGAATGATTATTCAGCCGACAAGGTGGTGTTTCAGCCCAAGCGGATGTCGGCCCGACGGTTACAGGAGATGTTGGATTATGCCTGGGATACCTTTTACCAGGATGAACCCCAGGAACTCAAAATGTTCAAGCTTTTCAAGAAGGTGGTCCACAAGGAAATGGCCGACAACACCTATCGCAAACGCCAGCGCCAACGGGCCGGCATCAAGTTCGGCAAAGAGACGGCCTAAGGTTTCCGGCCGTTAAAAACGGGTTTTTTATAAACACAAAACAGGTTGTGTATGTGTATACGGTGAATAGATCGGTTCAATGAAAAACACGATTCACAGGTCCGCAAAGCGGTTGCCGGCCCTCAGGCGCGCCATGTCGCGTTCAAACCTGCCTTTCCATCCATATTTGCGAAGCGCCCGGGCCACGACAACCTTCATCATCGGGCGGAAAAAATAGAGCCAGATGCTGGTCCACAATCGCCCCTGCCTGCGTATCCGTTCAGAAGGCTCCCACCAGCCCATAACCGTTTGGCGATGATACCAGACCATATACTGGAGGGTGTCGGAATCGAGCTGATGGGTGCGGACATTGGCCCACATGCCGTTATAATGGGAATAGTCGTAAGGATTGGTCACCAGGCCGGCATCGAGCAATTGCCGGCGGATGCCGGTCTTGGGGTAGGGGGTCAGAATCTGACAATAGGCGGTATCCGCACCGGCTGAAATGAGAAATCGATAATTATCGATGATCTCTTTTTCACCATCATCAGGAAAACCGAAAATCATTCCGCCCACAACCATGATGTCGTATTTATGGCAAATCCTGATAGCTTCCCGTGACGCATCGACAATATCGCCCTTATGGGCTGCCTTCAGGTTCTTTTTGGAAACATTCTCAATTCCCAGAAAGATGGATTTAAACCCGGATTTGGCCATTAAACGGACCATCTCTTCATTTTTCGCCATTGTAACGCAATCGGCCTGAACCACAAAATGCAACCCCTTATATCTGCGGGCGATAATACCCCGGCACAACTCTATGACGCGTTTGGGGGCCAATACAAAGTTGTCATCGGAAATGAATATCCAGCGGCATCGATTCTTATGGTAAATAGAATCAATGTCGGCAAGAATTCGCTCGATGGGGTATGGTCTGAAGGAGCGTCCATACATATGGCGGATACTGCAAAAATTGCAGGAACGGGTACACCCCCGGGAAGTTTCCATCACTTCAACACTTCGGTTCATAATGTGGTAGCCCCAGGTGAGGCGCCGCTTATCGCGGATCGGGGGGGTGATTTGAGCTAAATCGAGAAGCTCCCCCTGAGGATTATGGATGAACCCGTCATCGGTTTTGTAGGAGAGGGATGGAATTTCCGTCATCCGATCCTTACCCGCCACTGCTTCTGCAAGACGCCGGAAGGTGATCTCTCCTTCTCCACGAACAATAAAATCGATGCCGTCACTATCCGGAGATTCACAAATCTCCTTGTACATTAAAGTGGCATGGTAGCCGCCGAGGGCGATTTTGGTTTGGGGCAACAATTTTTTGATAAGCCGAATCAGCTTCAAACAGGTCCCAAACTGCCAGGTCATGGCTGAAAGGCCCACCAGTTGGGGATTAAGTTTCGGCAGCACGTTGGTCAGGTATTCACGAACCCGCCTTCTTTTTCGTATAAGATCAATAAGATAGACATTGTGTCGCGGTCCGATATTGGCCCCGATGCTGGCAATGCCCAGGTTGGGCATATGAAAGGCCGCCTCGTGCATGATGACAGGTGCCACATCGGGCATGGAAATCAGAACGACTTTCATGGTATCTTCTCTCCCATCTTAAAATTCACCTCAGGTCCAACCTTTTTTTGCGATCGATCCATGTCATGCATTCATGGGGATTTCATTGCCACTGAGCAAAGCATGAACCTCTGCGGCTAAATCGTTGGTGGAAAACGCGCTGCTTTCATAATCCGGGTTGATTTCAGTGATCAGTTTCAAGCTGATGATATTATCATAACAGGTGTTGAATAAAAATTTGCCGGGCACGAACAGTTTGTCTGTATTGCGGATTTTCAGAACTTTAATCGGGGCCTTACAGTGTCTGGCGATTTTAAAAGCACCTTTTTGCAATTTTCCCACGCGGCCGTTACGACTGCGCGTGCCTTCCGGGAAAACGATAATATTGCCGCCATGCTCAAGATTGGCAGTCACATTTTCCAGGCTGTTCAATAAAAGGTCGGCATATGGTCCGCTGCCGCTGGAGGGAATATAACCGGACAGTGCCAATATGCGCCCGAAAACGGGTATTCGGAACAATCTGTCTTTTGCAATGGTGGTATGTCTTGAAAACAAAGAGACCAGTAGAATGGAGTCCAGATAGGAGACATGGTTGCATACAATCAGGGACGAATGTATGCAACGCACCTGGGGCTGGATATTCCATTTGTGCCGGGGAATGATCATTCGGCACAAGCTGAAAAAGCCCCTGTAAAACAGACTGTTGAGACGCTGAAAAGCCATTTGGCGATTTTTTGGAAAAAAAAGGGCCAGGCCGTAAAAGGGCGCAAAAAAAACAACAAATCCGGCCGTGAAATAGCTCCACAAAAGCAAGGTGATAACCATGTTTTTTATCTGTCTGCCCCGCTGAAGGCAGCCACATCGCGAAAAATCGGGGGCGGGGCTGTGGTTATCCATTATGATTCGAATTTTTTGAAAAACAGTATGGTGTTGACACCGCCAAAGGCAAAATTTTCAATGGCGGCGATATTAACGGGCGATTCCTGTAATTGGGTTATATGGCGAATCATGTCGCAGCGCTCATCGATCTGCTCCAGATTCAAGGTGGGGGCGATGAATCCCTGGTCCATCATGCAGAGGGCGAGGATGGTCTCTATGACGCCGCAGGAGCCCATGGTGTGCCCCATATAGCTTTTAAATCCGGTGACGGCCGGCCCTTTCCCGAATATCTTGCCGATGGCCTGGGCCTCCATGACATCCCCCATCTTGGTGGCCGTGGCGTGGGCGCTGATGAAATCCACCTGATCGGGTTGAATGCGGGCGTTCTCCAGACCGGCTTTGATGGTGCGGCTGATACCGTCGATGTTGGGCAGAATCAGGTCGCCGCCGTTATTGGCGCAGGCAAACCCAATGACCTCAGCCTGAATTTTGGCGCCGCGCCTTTTGGCCCGTTCGTATTCCTCCAGCACCACGGCGCCGGCACCTTCCCCCACCACCAATCCATCGCGGTGCTTGTCAAATGGCCGCGGTGTCTTGTGCGGGGTCTGGTTATATTCCGTTGAGCAGGCCAGCAGATTATCAAATACGGCCACGGTGGTGGTGTCGTATTCATCGGCGCCGCCGCACACCATCGCATCCTGCATGCCGAATTTGACCGCCTCATACCCAAATCCTATGGATTGGCTGCTGGTGGTGCAAGCTGTTGACGATGATATGACCCTTCCTGTGATACCGAACATTTTCGTTATGTTGACGGCTGTTGTATGAACCATTGATTTAAGATAATCCACCGCCCCGACATTATTGAGCTTGGATGCATCGTCGCTGAAAAAAGTGCGATAAATATCCCTCTGGACAGTGGGGCTGCCGTGGGTGGAGCCAAAGGCGACCCCCAAACTTCCCGACTTTATGAATTCGTCGGTCAGGCCGGATTGGGCCAGCGCTTTTTCCGCCGCATAGCAGGCATAATAGCCCACCGGGCCCATGGTTTTGCGATCCCGCCGTTTAAAATCGTATTCGATGGGATAGTCCACTGCGCCAAAGACACCCGAGTGAATATGCTGTGTGAGCAACTGATCGTCTTTGATCTGTTTAACCCCGGAAACCCCATGGGTCAAATTATGAACGATATCTTCACCCGTGCAACCGATGGGGGTGATGGCCGAACTGCCGGTGATGACAACTCTTCTTTCCATTGAATCTGGTCCTGATGAGGGAAAAACTGTATCAACCGGTGCTGCCGGCGCGCTGCACCGTCAGACCGGCCACATAATCGATAATATGATTAATAGTCCGGATCTCCATGGCTGCTTTTTTTTCTTCGCGCGTCAGTTGCGTGTTCAGCAAAACCTCGATCTCTCTGAGCAACTCGATGGCATCGATGCTGTCAAACTCGTATAAATCCCGCAGATCATCATCCAGGCCCGGCTTTTCAATTTCAAACTGATCGTTGAATATTTTCAATATGGCCGTGGTTATTTCCGATTTGGTCATTTCAGCAGGTCCTCTGATACAAAATGAATTGATTCGCGGTCATACTATAATTATCGATTCAATTCAAAATAATAAAATGGGGTTGACCTGTGTGTCAAAGAAACCATAACCGAGGCGTAAAAACCCT
>JBFFHG010000158.1:0-6922 GCA_041557055.1 Desulfosarcinaceae bacterium | reverse complement strand
TTTTAAGGTAAAACAACAGGGTAACCCAAGCAACTCCGAAAAAAGCAACGGTGGTCACGGAGGAGGTGGTGGCGGCGGTGGCGGCGGCGGTGGAAAGGGACATTAAAGAAAATCCGGGAAGTTTATCCCTTCCGACCCCAAACCGGTTATGGACAAAAAAGGCGGGCCCGCTTATAGCGAACCCGCCCCTTGAAGTAATTGGATGAAATTCTAGAAAACCACCCGGCCAAGCAGGTGCCCTAAACGGGTTATCCCTTGCAGGAACCGTCTCTCAAACGGTCCTGCCCCCTGATGCGGTCGCGATCCCGATCAGCCGCAACAACCTTCCAACCGCCGCTGTCAGTTGCATCGTCCTGGCAGGAACCATCTCGTTTACGGTCGCGATCCTGGTCGGCCGCAATAACCTTCCAACCGCCGCTGTCAGTTGCATCGTCCTGGCAGGAACCATCCATCAACCGGTCCTGATCTTTGGTGCGGTCTTGAATCCGGTCACCGGCCATGGCCATGCTTGCGCTACAAAACATGGCTGCCAACAAGACAATAAGTGAGTGACGCTTAAAAAACATTATAACCCTCCTGTTTTGTTTAAATTACGTTTGTTTTAAGTTGCGTAAGTTTGGTTCCGGGGGAGGAAAGAACTGAATGGTGTAACTTACGATCGTACTGTAATGATTTACGCACGACTTGGAAAAAGGTCACAATTTTTTCACAAATTTAAAAACAGGGCGTTACCATTATTGGTGTGCACCTTCAAATTTACGGAAAGGTCGTTGGTGCAAACTATTTGTTGCCAAAATCCTCTTGACTCGATTCCTGAACTTCATTATGTTTCCCGCGTCCTGAATGCTGGGGGATCGTCTAGTGGTAGGACTACGGACTCTGACTCCGTCAGCCCAGGTTCGAATCCTGGTCCCTCAGCCACATAAAATCAAAGGGTTACGCTAATAAGCGTAACCCTTTTTGTTAATGCCACCTTATATTTGACAGGCAGCGCTGTTTTGACCTATTTTGGATCATTTAATGAAAACATTTCTCAGCCTTGAAGGAGATCGTTCATATGGCCGATAACAGTGCCCAGGCGCCATCCAACTTTATCAGATCAATCATCGAAGAGGATTTAGCCAACGACAAACACGGCGGCCGGGTGGCCACGCGCTTTCCACCGGAACCCAACGGCTACCTGCACATCGGCCATGCCAAATCCATCTGTCTCAATTTCGGCTTGGCTAAAGCCTACAAAGGGACCTGCAACCTGCGATTCGACGATACCAACCCCACCAAGGAGGAGGTGGAATATGTGGACTCGATCAAAGAGGACGTGCACTGGCTGGGATTCGACTGGCAGGATCGACAGTACTACGCCTCGGACTATTTTGGAAGGCTCTATGAATTTGCGGTTCAGTTGATCAAGGGCGACAAGGCCTACGTGGACAGCCTGAGCGCCGAACAGATTCGTCAATACCGGGGAACCCTGACCGAGCCGGGAAAAGAGAGCCCCTATCGCAGCAGAACCGTAGAAGAGAACCTGGAGCTGTTTACCCGCATGCGCGCCGGCGATTTTGAAGACGGAACCCATGTATTGCGCGCAAAAATCGACATGGCCCATCCCAATGTGCTGATGCGCGACCCCACCCTGTACCGCATCCGCAAGGCCCGTCACCACCGCACCGGCGATACCTGGTGCATCTACCCCATGTACGACTTTACCCACTGTATCTCAGACGCCCTTGAGTGCATCACCCACTCCATCTGCACCCTGGAGTTCGAAAACAACCGTGCCCTGTACGACTGGGTCCTGGATCAGTTGAACATGGCGTGCCGCCCCCGCCAGTATGAATTCGCCCGTCTCAACCTGACCTACACCGTGTTGAGCAAACGCAAACTGATTCAACTGGTCACCGAGGGCATCATCGATGGCTGGGACGACCCGCGCATGCCCTCCATTTCGGGTTTCCGCCGCCGCGGCTACACCCCCGAAGCCATCCGCAACTTTTGCGAGCGCATCGGCGTAGCCAAGGCCAACAGCACCGTGGACATTGCGCTGCTGGAGCACAGCATCCGGGAGGATTTAAACAAGCGCGCCCCGCGCATGATGGGCGTGCTGCGGCCCCTGAAGGTGGTGATCGACAACTACCCGGAGGGGCAAACCGAAGAGCTGGAAGCGATCAACAACCCCGAAGATCCTGCGGCCGGCACCCGCAAAGTGCCCTTTTCAGAGGTGCTCTACATCGAACAGGAAGACTTCATGGAGAACCCGCCCAAAAAGTTCTTCCGCCTGGCGCCGGGCCGGGAGGTGCGTCTGCGCTACGCCTACTTTATCACCTGCAACGAAGTGATCAAAAATCCGGTCACCGGAGAGGTCATCGAGCTGCGCTGCACCTACGATCCGGCCACCCGGGGCGGGAATGCCCCGGACGGGCGCAAGGTAAAGGCAACCCTGCATTGGATTTCGGCCCGGCACGCCGTGAACGCGGAGGTGCGCCTTTATGACCGGTTGTTCACCAAGGAAAACCCGGATGAAAAGGCGGAGGGAAAAACCTTTCTGGATTTTATCAACCCCGACTCCCTGGAGACCCTGACCGGCTGCAAGCTGGAACCGGCCCTGGCCCGGGTCGCGCCCGGCAAATCTGTTCAGTTCGAACGGTTGGGATATTTTTGTGCCGATATAAAAGAGAGCGCGCCGGATCATCCGGTTTTCAACAGAACGGTGACCCTGCGGGATTCATGGGCAAAATTGAGCAAAAAGAGATAGATGGACGCCGGGTTAAAACAAACGCCCGTGCCCGTCATCGGTTGCGGCCCCGGATGGCTGGTGGTGGACAAACCCAGCGGCGTGAGCATCCACAACCAACCCGGCATTGATTTGTGTGCGATGCTCAGCCGGCATCTGCATCGGGAAAAATCCATGGAAACCGCCATCTCTTATGACCCCGCATTCGGCCTGCATGCCGTTCACCGTCTGGACAAAGAGACCAGCGGAATCATCCTGCTGGCCTGCCGGCGGGAGGTTTTTCATCACTTTTCGCTGCAATTCGCCCAGGGTCTGGTGTCCAAACAGTATCTGGCCCTGGTGCATGGGTCGATTCCCCAAACCCACGGCCAGGGACTCTGGCAATGGCCCCTGACGCCCAAGGCCGCCGGCCGCCGCAACCTTCAAGGGCAGGGCAAACGCAGTCCCAGCCGCACCCCATACCAGGTATTGCGCCACAGCCCGCACTACACCCTGGTGGCCTGCTCCCCGCTCACCGGCCGAACCCATCAGATTCGACGCCACGCCGCCCTGGCCGGGCATCCTTTGGTGGGCGACCAACGCTACGGTTCATTGAGGGCTTGCCGGTATGTTGCCCGGCACCACGAATTCACCCGGCTGGCCCTGCACGCCCATCTTCTGGCCATCAAAGCGCCCGGCAGCGAAAAACTTCAAAAATTTGAATCCCCGGGGCTTCCCTCGGAAATAAAAATGCTGATCCATGAAGACCGGGAAACGGACGGCGGTCTTTGCCAAAATCGGTGAAGCGGCGGTCTGCCCTCCCCTGAAATTGTCATGCCGGATAGAATCCGGCATGACGGGGGAAGACGCGCAGGGGAGTAATGGCGCGCCCAAAAAAGGTTGTGCTTTATTAAATTCCCATTTTGGCCAAAAATCCCATCACCAGCATGGCCAATGTTAAAACGAAAAAGAAGGTGCGTTCAGTGTTTCTATTGAAATGGATACGGCTGTATCTTTTAATCCGCCCCTTTTTCTCTGAATCCCAAAGCTTGGATACCGATAACAAAACCCGGTTTTTCATGATTGGTTCCTTTTAACATCAGTGTTTACCCTATTATCATCGTTCACCTGAACGGCCGGTTTTTCCCCCTGAACGGGCCTTGGGATTTGAAATCAGAAAGCGGGAAGACCGCTGAACCCTCTCACGACCCAATATGCCATGGTAAGAATCAACAAAAACACATTGGCCACAACCCACATGATTACGCCGACACGCAGATAGTCTTTGGGTTCAAGGTACCCGCTGGCGTAAACAATGGCATTGGGGGGCGTGCCAATGATCATGCAATAGGCGAACGACGAGGCGCAGGCCGTGCTCATGGCGATAAAAGGCAAAAAGGTGGTGCCCGGATGCACCAGGCCGGCCATGTTCAGGGAGATCGGCCCCACTGCCGCCGCCGCCGGACCGTCGGCCATCAGGTTGGTGAGCACCGAGGTCAAGGCGTTGTTGACCAGCATGAGCGGGGCGCCGGCCTCCATGCCGAAATGGGCCAGGCCGTCGATACAGGTGCGGGCCATCCAATAGGCGGCGCCGGTACTGTCAAGGGTCCGCCCGAAAATGATCGCGCCGGCATAAAGCCAGACCACGCCCCAGTCCACCTTTTGATGGTAATCCCGCCAGTTGACCACCCCGGACAACAGGTAGGCCACCGCGCCGGCGATGGCGATGACGCCGATGCCGAGCCGGATGGGAAGAATGCCCATATCAAAAAAAACCTTTTCCGTGAACCAGCCGAAGACCATGACAAGGAAGATAATGATCGAGACGAGCTGCTGTTTGCTCCAGCCGCCCATCTTGTCGATCTCGTGTTTAAGCTGATCCATGGCCGGCGCCAGAGACTGGATGCGGGGCTTGAACCGCCAGCAGGTGACGAACCAGGTGATGGGAACCATGCAGATCACAAAGGGCATGGCATAGCTGACCCACTGAAAGTAGCCGATGTCAAAGCCGAACATGTCGTTGAGGTAGGTCATCATGATGACGTTGCGCGCGCCGCCTGAAGGGGCGCCGAAGCCGCCGATGTTGCAAGCCATGGCAATGGTGATCATCAGCATTTTAGCCAACTCGGTGTCTTCCGGGATTTCGTTGGTCAGGCTGTTCTGGTAGAGTAGAATCCCAATGGGCAGAAACATGGCCGCCAGGGCATGGTCGGAAATAAATGAGGCCAGGGGCGCGATGATGATGAAAAAAATCAGGGTGATCCAGCGCACATTGGGAACAGCCAGGCGTTTGAAAATGGCCATACAGACCCGCTTGTCCACGCCGGTCTTGACAAAAGCGGCCGCGAACATGAGGCTGCCCATAATGAACCAGACCGCGTCGTCCCAGTAGAGCATGGCCACCTCTTTGCGGCCGACCACACCGGTGAAGACCAGAATCAGGCCGATGCAAAACGCCACCCCCGGCAGCGGGATACACTCGGTCAAAAAGCAAAACACAACGAACACGACCATGGCAATGGCGACCTTGATGTGCCAGGCGCCCTTTTCAGCCGCCTTTTTGTCACTGCCGGTCAGGGCCTCGTGGTCCAACTTGTTTTTACGAAGATCGACGGCCGCCATCATCAACTGCACGAATTGCCCGTCGCTCAAATTGGATTCGACATACTGCCGCGCTTTCTCCAGGTTGGCGGCATCCGCCGAAATTTTGTATTTGCGGCACCATTTGATATCACGATTCAAAAAACGGGCCCTGCTCGTGGCGCCCATCTGCATGTTCTGCTCCATGATTTGCGCGGTGAGCAGTTGCCACTGGGCCGCATCCGGGGTCTTTGTGTTGAAAAGGGTTTGGGTGATATGTTCGATAACATATTTAGGGCCGACACTGTATTCGGTCCCCACATCTTTCATTCCCGAAAGCGTGGGTAAAAAAAGGATCAGAAAAAACAGAAACACGGGAATGGAAAAAAGTTTCCAGTCAACATATTTATCGTAACCGGTCGGCTTCATCTTCTTCACCGGTGCCATAGTGATATTCCTCCTGGTTTTGACAGTTCAATGCGAATGGTATCAGCGAACGCTAAAGGATGATGTTTGCGATTTCGAAGAAGATCTCCTGCTCTCGCACCACACCGATTATCTTTTGCTGCTGGTCGGTTACGATCAGACGGCGGATTTTGGATACGAACATGATATTGGCCGCCTCCATCAGATTCATGTTTTGATCCACGTATCGTGGGGTCTCCGACATGATGTCGCCCACTTTTTTATTGGCCAGCGCTTTGGCCTGAGACGTGAACAGCCCCTTCCAGAACATGGTTGAGTATTGCATGCTGTCGGCCGTGGACGGCTTGGCTGCCGACAGATAGGCGGGCCGCAGGGCTTGAATCAGGTCCATGATACTCAGAATGCCCACAACGCTGTCGCTGCGATCATATACCAGCAGGGAGCGGTGGCCGGTCTCCATGATGCGTCCGCTGGAGATGAATTTGTTAAAGGACGCCATCAGGTTGTAAACCGCGTCTTTGATCGTATCGTCGGCCGAAACCTTGGAGTAGTCATCGATGTGAATCATAATGTCGCGGATTTTTTTCTCCCGCCCCCCACTCTCGCCTGTGGTCAGGCTCAGATACGCATCGTTGATTTTAGCTGTGAGGATATCGATGTCGCATGGTTTGCCCAGGTAGCCATAAGCCTCTTGTGTCAGGGCTTTTCGAGCCGAGTCGTCAGTACCGTGCCCGGTCAGCATAATGACCCGGGTATCGGGACATTGCCGCTTGATGACCGCCAATGTCTGATGGCCGTCCATGCCCGGCATTTTGATATCCAGCACCACCACATCATGCGGCTGCTTTTCCATGATACGGATCGCCTCTTCGCCGCTGCCGGCAATGGTGGTCTCAAAGCCTCGATTGACCAAAAGCCTCGAGGTGGTTTCACGAAATCGGGCTTCGTCGTCCACCATTAATACGCGGATTTTTTGTGCCATGTCATCCACTCTCCTTATTAATATTAATTTGATTCTAAAGTGCTTCCTCTTTTGAAAAGACTTCCATTGGATGGCTGATACCCCTGTTGATCTCGTCCCATTGAATCTTCTCCACCATGGCAACTCTTTTACCATGGGCTCTCATAATTTTTTGCTTCAACACAGAGATGTCGCACGGCTTGGTCAGGTAGTCGGAAGCACCCGACCTGAGCCCCTGGATGGCA
>JBFFHG010000157.1:0-6940 GCA_041557055.1 Desulfosarcinaceae bacterium | reverse complement strand
TGAAATCCGGCGTATGATGTGGAACTATGTGGGCATCGTGCGCTCGGACAAGCGCCTGGAGCGCGCCCGGCGCCGCATCGAGGCCGTCCAGAACGAAATCCGGGATTATTACTGGAACTTCAAGGTGGTGCCGGACCTCATCGAGCTGCGCAACCTGGCTTTGGTGGCCGAACTGATCATCAAATGCGCCCAACACCGCAAAGAGAGCCGCGGTCTGCACTACACCCTCGAATATCCCCGACGCGATGACAAGCGCTGGCTCAAGGACACAATTCTCAGGCGACCCTTTGTGGGTTGATGGCGGATTGCTTATTATGCAGGGAACATCCCATGGCGAGGTACAATAGCGTCAGGCCCACCCCGACCGTGGATATCTATTTTGACGGCAAAACCGCCGGCTGAAACGCCATTGGGTGGCAACCACACAATCGGCTGTTTTAATTGATTAAGAAGAAATATATATGTCATCATCGGCGCCGGTGCAGCCGGGCTGATGGCCGCCATTGAGGCGGGCAAGCGCGGCCCCATGGTGTTGCTCCCGGATCACGCCAAAAAATGCCGGGCCCCATGATTCTGAGATGCGCTGCTGGCTATCTCCCCCGGCCTGTATTATCCTACAGGATCAGGAGAGGCTCATTATCGAGGCGTAAAGGTGCCGTCATGTCCAATCCCGCCGACAACCAGCGGTTATTTGAAGATCAAGTTAGAAGACTGTACGATCATATTGTCTTCGGTACAGTGGCCACCCTGATCAACGGATCCATCTTGGGATTCATATTGAGAACCCACGTGCCGCGCGCCAATTTGTTGATCTGGCTGGCCTTTGCGGTCCTTGTAAGCAGTTGCCGCCTGCTGTTGCACTGGCGCTACCGCAAATTGTCGAGCCGCTATCAAAACCCGAAAAAATGGAACGCCTGGTTTTTAGCGACACTTTTTCTGGCCGGTATTTTATGGGGATCGGCGGCCTTTTTCCTTTTTCCTGAACAATCAATTGGTCATCAGGCGTTTATCGCTTTTGTCACCGGCGGGATGGTGGCCGGCGCCGTGGGCGCATTTACCGCTTTGATATCAGCCTTTTTTATCTTCAGCGTTCCCGCCCTGCTTCCGATCGTTATTCGTTTTTTTCTGATCGGCAGCGAAATTCACCTTGCCATGGGCGCAATGGTGTTGCTTTTTCTGGCAATCATATCCCTGACCGCCATCCGGATGCATAAAGACATCCTGTACCAGCTCTCTCTTAGGTATGAAAAGGACGCCCTGGTCGTCAATTTACAGCAAGAGGTCGTCCAGCGAAAAACGGCTCAGGAAGAGCTGCGCCGGGAAAAAGAGCAGGTGGAAGAGATCGTTACCCGCCGCACGGCAGAGTTGAAAAGCGCAAACCTGCGGTTGCGGGCCATCATCAACTATGCGCCGCTGGTCATATGGGCCGTCGACCGGAAAGGGGTTTTGATTTTCTGCGACGGCAAGGGGCTGGAAAAGATCGACCACCGGGCTGGAGAAGTCCCGGGAAAAACAGTATCTGAACTGTTTGACGGCAACGAAGCCTTGATCGCCAGCACCCAACGCGTTCTGAACGGAGAGTTCGTTTCCAATGCCATTAATTTTAAAGATGCTGTTTTTGAGATCCGTTATCAGCCGGTTAAAGATGCTTATGATCGCTTGACCGGGGCCATCGGTGTCGCCATGGATGTCACCGAACAGACATTGGCCAAGGAGGCCTTGCGCAGGGGCGAGGAAAAATACCGCGAGTTGGTGGAGAACATCAATGATGTCCTTTTTGTCATCGATCGAAAGGGGTTGATCAACTATATCAGCCCGGTGGTCGAATCTGTTTTGGGGTATCGGGCCGACGAACTGATCGGGACATGCTTCTTCGACTATATCTTTCAACAGGATCTGACCCGCCTGCAAACTGACTTTGCCACGGCGCTCGAAGTTTCAAAGGGAACCGCCGAATATCGATTTTGGAGCAAGTTCGGTGAGCTGAAATGGTGTCGCGCCAGTTCCCGCTCTGTTCTGGAAGGCAATCAAAAAATCGGGATCCAGGGCGTATTGGTCGATATCACCCGATCCAAACGCCTGGAGGAGCAACTGCAACGCGCCCAAAAAATGGAAGCGTTGGGAACGATGGCCGGAGGCGTTGCCCATGATCTGAACAACATGCTGAGCGGCATCGTCAGTTATCCGGAACTGCTTCTGTTGGAGCTGCCTGCGGACAGCCCCTTGCGGCAACCGTTGACAACCATCAAAAAATCAGGTGAAAACGCTGCCGCCATCGTGCAGGACCTGCTGACCCTGGCGCGCAGGGGGGTTGCCACCATCGAGCTGCTGAACCTGAATCGCATTGTTGAGGAGTGTCTCGCTTCCCCTGAAATTCAATCTCTGACGGCCATATCGGCCGGTATCAGAATCAATGCGCACTTACAAGCGGACCTGTTTAATATTTACGGGTCCTACATTCATATTTTCAAATCCTTGACCAATTTGATCAGGAATGCGGCCGAAGCCATGCCCCAGGGCGGCAGCATCGGCATCACCACCGCCACGCGTTATGTTGACAAGGCCATTGCCGGATTCGATACGGTCAAAGAGGGCGAGTATGTGGTGCTGGGCGTGGCTGATTCGGGGATCGGCATTGCCGAAAACGACCGCGCCAGAATTTTTGAGCCCTTCTACACCAAGAAGATCATGGGCCGAAGCGGATCGGGTCTTGGTATGGCCGTGGTCTGGGGAACGGTCAAAGATCACAACGGGTATATCGATATTCAGAGCGAAACAGGGGCCGGAACGCGGGTTGACCTGTTTTTCCCGGCCACGCGCGATCAATTGCAGAAGGCGCGCCGTCAAAATGAGTTAAAAGATTTCCGGGGCCGCGGCCAGTTTGTTCTGGTTATCGATGACATGCCGCTGCAGCGCGAAATCGCCACAGGCATGCTCCGACGACTGGGTTATCGTTTCAAGGCGTTGGACAGCGGAGAGGCGGCCCTCGCCTTTCTCCAGGAGCATACGGCTGATCTCATCATTCTGGATATGATCATGTCCCCCGGAGGGATGGACGGCTATGAGACCTATCGCCATATTTTGGAGATCCGTCCGGACCAAAGGGCCATCATCGCCAGCGGGTTTTCCGAAACCGAAGAGGTCCGTAAAACCCAGGCGCTGGGTGCCGGGCGGTATATCAAAAAGCCATACACGCTGGCCACCCTGGGGATGGCCGTAAAAAACGAGTTGGAGCGATCAAAAAATGATGAAAGCCTTGGTCAAAGCCAGGCCTGAGCCCGGCGTGTGGTTGGAGCAGGTGCCGGTGCCGGAGATCGGCATCAATGATGTATTGATCAAGATCGAAAAAACCGCCATTTGCGGCACGGATATTCATATCTACAAATGGAACGAGTGGGCCCGCAAGACCATTGCCGTCCCCATGGTGACCGGCCATGAATTCGTCGGCCGAGTGGCGGCCGTCGGCGGCAATGTGCATGACTTCGCCCCCGGCGACCTGGTTTCGGGAGAGGGCCATCTGGTGTGCGGCCGCTGCCGCAACTGTCTGGCCGGCCGGCGCCATCTGTGCAACAAGACCTGCGGTGTGGGTGTCAACCGCGCCGGCTGTTTCGCCGAGTATCTCGCCATCCCGGTAACCAACGTGTGGCATTGCGATCCGGCCATTGCCACGGATGTGCTCTGCTGCTTCGATCCGTTGGGCAACGCCGCCCACACGGCGCTCTCCTTTAATTGCCTGGGAGAAGATGTGCTCATCACCGGGGCCGGCCCCATCGGCTGCATGGCCGCAGCTATCGTCCGCCACGCCGGGGCCCGCCATGTGGTGGTCACCGATGTGGTGCCCTATCGCATGGAACTGGCCAGAAAAATGGGCGCCACCCTGGTGCTCGACGCCCGCAGCGCTTCACCAACCCAGGCCCAGGAAAAACTGGGTCTGAAGGAGGGGTTCGATATCGGCCTGGAGATGTCGGGCACGGCTGAAGCTTTACAGGGAATGCTGGCCAATATGTGTCACGGCGGCAAAATCGCCCTGATGGGCATTCTGCCGCGTCATACCTGCGTGGATTGGGACACCGTCATATTCAACGGACTGACCCTCAAAGGGATTTACGGCCGGGAGATGTACGAAACCTGGTACAAAATGACCGTAATGATTCAGTCCGGCCTGGACATTACACCGGTCATCACTCACCGTTTTCATTACACCGACTTTGAAAAGGGATTTGAAGTCATGCTCAGCGGGCAATCGGGCAAAGTGATTTTATCGTGGGCCTGAATGTCGGCACTATCGCACCGGGTCCGCATCTCTCTCTTGCCGGGGAAATTTGAGGTAGGGGGTGATAACCTCATTTTTATTGCCGCCGGTACCATCGTAAGTAATAGAGGCGATCGGCGTGTGGGCGACCTTTTCGATAGCGGCCGCCATGGCTTCGGTGATCAGCGCCGGACAGCAGAAGGCCGGGCTGGTTTGAACGAAGAGGGCAATGTCGGGGTGGTGTTTTTTCAGATAGTGGATTTTCAGGATGTTCTCCATGGACTCTCCGGTGTTTTCAATGCGGATGCCGTAAGCGGCGAGAATCTGCTGAGGCGAATCGTCATAGACCGGTTCCGGCTCTTTGAGAATGCGCTGAAAGTATTTATAGTAAATTCTTTCCCAATGGGAGATGGAAGCGATGAGGGCTTTGGCGGTAAGAGCTTCCAGATAGTGGCCTTCCACAAACCATTTGCGCAGGTAGGGCTGGGCGATCATCTTGGCAAAGGCGCTGTATGGTGTTGTCACCACCTCACCGCCGTGTGCTTCAACAAAGTGAATCAGATCCTGATTGATCAATTCGTTGTCGCGCATATACAGATCACCGAAGATGGCCACCTTGGGCCTGGGGTGGGAGATGCTCACATTCCGGCGCTCGATGCCTTCAAACCACTCGATGACCTGGGCCAGGGCCGCTTCCTTGGATCGACCAAACCGAAAGGCGCTTTCCAGCAGGGTCAGGCTTTTACGCAGAACCCGGTCCGTGGTGCCGGGGACTTTTTCATATGGCCGCAGGCGGCATCCCATCTTCTTGAGCAGCCCGCCGAACATGTAGGCAAGATAGGTTTCGGCCGGCAATTTCATGGATATATCGGCCAAAGTGAGACGGCCGGTGTACACCCCGGCATTTTGCATACCATGGCCGCAAGCATGCAGGATGTTTTGGATCTGGTGGGAATAAAGTCCGATGTTGCAGGCGATCTTGGAGGCGCCGATCCACAGCACGGTTCGTCCGGGGTCCAGATCATGGGTTTCAATATAATCGATAAACTCCTGGGCAATGATATTCAGGGGAATGCACTGTCCGGTGTTAAAACGCATGCTCTTGCGCATGATGGTGTCGCTGCCGTGGAGCAGCCGGGCGTCAAAGCCTTCTTTTTGCAAATTGGCCACCACCAGGCGTTGGGCCGTTGCATCCCAGTTTGGAAACAGCAGGGTTTTCTCCGTCAGGTCGTGGGCGTGTCGCGGAAGCAGGGACGGCGCATAGGTCGGAACTCTCTTTTTGGCCTGTGACGCGTAATGACTTCTGAAAGCGGCGATGGCGGCTTCGATGCGGGTCTCATACCCCACGCTGGAATCGTGTTCATCCAACTGCAGGATGAGAAAGGGCTTGTCGTGGGCGGCCATCACCTTTTTGAAATAGTCGATGACAAAACTGTCCGGTGTGCATTTGAAAGCTGTCAACAGCACGGGATAGGCCGAATCGATGCGGGCAACCACTTGGGCGGCTTCCAAAATCCGGGTTGCATTGTGCCAGTGAACCTCGTCAAGCAACGGTTGGATGGAAAGAAGATCTTCCGGAAAATAGGTGAGCATGTCCTGATAAAATGTTTTGACGCCCAGGGCGGCAAAAATATCCAAAATACCCTTGTTCATGGAGGGAATCAAAACAGTATAAGGCCTTCCCAATATGACGGCGTGGAGTTCTTCGGGCGCCTGCAGGTGGCGCTGATATACCTTTTTCAACCGGGCTTGAGCCGCCTCTTTGAACTTCAACGCAGCGTCGTAGGCGGTGGAGACATCAAGAATGCTGAGATTCAAGTCAGCTTGGGTGTTGAGTGCACGATACAGCAGCACCTTGGTGACATACTCATTGTACAGGTAATGAACCAGCGGTGTTAACAGCTTGTTCCCGGCCCCCGGCGCCGGAAGTGCCGATACCACGCAAGGTGCGAACTGGGTGTAGTAACAATACTGCCGTCTCACGTTTTTTCCGATGGTCTTTTTTTCAAGATAGAAAGGCAGAAAGAGATAATCGCATTGGGGCAGCAACTCGTTGACATGGCCGTAGAGCGCCAGCATGGGGGCGCAAAACTCAGCCCCGGCCAATTGTTTGCCCGCCTTGACGGCGTTGTTGCATGCCGCGCTGGTAACGGTGCGCAGGCCAAGGTCAGCGAAAAATTTTTGCCACACAGGCAGATCTTCGATCAGGTGCAGGGCGACAGGCAGGCCGATGGTCACTTCCCGGCGAAAGGTCTTGGGCCGGGCTGCATGAAACGCTTTTCTGCGTTCAGCCAACAAGTCGAAACCGGAGCGATTGTTGCCGACCCGCTTTTGTGTCTGGTAGTCTCGGCCGCACAGAAAACCGTAGGCTGTCTCACGCCCTTGGACCTGCGCCACTGTGATCTTGCAATGGTTGGTGCACAACTCGCAGATTTCAGAACGGATGGGGATGTTGTGACGGTAGAGGCCCAACCCCTTGAAACAGGTGCGGTTCACCCCTTGCTCGACCAGGACCAAGGCGCAGCCGAGGGCGCCGGCAAGATGACAGAAACGGGAGACAAAGATGGGTTTTCCCAGACGTTGTTCCATGGCCGCCACCAGCGACTTGTTTTTGGCGGTGGCGCCTTGAAAGGTTATATTCGCACCGATGCTGCTTTCAATGGCCACTTTGCTCAAGTAATTCTCCAC
>JBFFHG010000156.1:0-6952 GCA_041557055.1 Desulfosarcinaceae bacterium | reverse complement strand
CGGAACAGATGCCGACCCCTCTCTTTTCGCCGATTGTGTCGATATTATTCTGAAAGATCCGAATGTTGGCGGGCTCCTTATCGTGGGCCTGTTCGGCGGATATGGCATTCGTTTTGCCGAATCGCTCGCCCTCCGAGAAGAGGACGCAGCCCATCAAATGGGAAAAATGGTGACCAAACGCAACAAGCCCATTGTGCTGCACAGCCTCTACAACTCCACCCGCCCCCACCCTTTGGAACTCTGCCGCTATTACAATATCCCGGTCTATGACTCCCTGGATGTGGCGTGCAAGTGTATCGGCGTTCTGGCGCAATACGGCAACTACCTCAAAAGCTATCATGCCATCACCAATTTTGTAATGAATTTCGGCGTCAAGGCCAAAACCGAGGGCCGCGAAATCATCGCCGGGGCGCGCCGCCAAAAACGTGCGGCGCTCACCGAGTATGAAGCCAAACAACTGCTGCACCTGCACGGCGCACCGGCCACGTGCGATCGCCTGGCCACATCCGCTGACCAGGCTGTTGATGCGGCAGGGGAAATCGGTTTCCCGGTGGCCATGAAAATCGTATCCCCGGACATTCTGCACAAGAGCGACGCCGGGGGCGTCACGCTCAATATCCGGAACAAAAGCGAAGTGCAGCGGGCCTTCATGCAATTGAACAGGAATTCGCGTATCTACGAAGAGGACGCCCGGATAGATGGCGTCCTGATCAGTCCCATGGTGAAGCCGGGTGTCGAAGTGATCATCGGCACAAAAACGGACGAGCAGTTCGGGCCGGTTATCATGTACGGACTGGGCGGCATCATGGTGGAAATCCTCAAAGACGTCTCTTTTCGGGTTTTGCCCATCACACGGCACTCTGCCAAAAAAATGATCTGTGAAACAAAATCATCGCCCATTCTGAAGGGTGTGCGGGGCCATGCGCCCTGCGATCAAAAGGCCCTGGTCAATCTGTTGCTGCTTGTCTCCGACCTTGTGGAAGCCTATCCGGATATCCGCGAGATGGATCTGAACCCGGTTATTCTTTATGAATCAGGGCTCAGCATTGTCGATGCCAGGATCATTTTGAACCGGGTTTAAAAACAGTGCCTTCTCCAGGATAGACAGCGCGCTGATCAGGCAAGGTGGGATGGGCCGGGACAGGCCAGGTTTCCGGGCGGGCTTCCGATCCTTCCAGCGCTTCGGGCAAGGGGTTTTTGTCCCGCATCTGGGGATGGCGGCGCAGGTCCACACCGGCCGCTGGGGCTGAAAACTCAATGGGGATGTTATTGGGATCGAAGCTGTAAATAGAGTGGATGAATCCGTGGTCGATAACCTCCGACACCCAGAATCGAGCCGCCTCAAGACGATCCCTCAGCTCCCACAGATCGTCATCGGATGAAACCGCGATGGAGACATGGTCAAAGGCGACCGGGCCTTTAACCGGAACGCCGTGATCTTTTTCTTGAACCGGTTCGGCATCGGGCCATTCAAAAAAAGCAATCATGTCATTCTCCGATATCTCAAAAAAGTAGTGCCGGTAACCTTTGCGCCCCAGCCCTGCAATGAGCCGCATGCCCAGAAGATCACGCCAGAAACGGATCGTGCCCCCCATATCACGGGTGACCATGGCCAAATGATTTATTCCGGTATATCGCGCCATGCCGCCTATCTTATCCCCGCCTCACACCGAACATTGCCCTTAAATCAACATGATCAGTGGCTTACGCCGGACATGATTGCATTTTACACCATGATCATGCTAAGTTCACACAGCAATGTCAAACGGATTGTGAACATCACCCTGTTTGAGACAAAGATTGATTCCGGCCGAATCGATTTTCCGCGAAAACCGTTATCATCAGGAAGGAACCCAAATGTCCGCCCGTAAAAAGTCCAAATCCCAAACGGCAACCCCTGCAGCCGCCGGCACCGGGTCCGCCTACAAATTCGGTCAAAGCCCTGAAATGGATGCCTGGCTGACCTCCTTCTTCATTGAAAACCATCTGGACTTTTTTACCTATCCCGACCGTGCCGCCACTGAAGAACAGGTTCGCTTCATGGTTTATACCAGAGCCGGGGAGCGTTACCATCCGTGCTCGGACCGGATGTTTGAAGCCATTATTTCCCGCAAACAGTCAGCCTTCATTCAAAAGCATTATAATAAAACCCTTCAGAAGGTGCTTGATTTAATCGACCGTCAGATCGAGGATCCTTATGAAAAAACTTATCTGGAATCGCTGATCATCAACAAATACAAACTGGAAACCCGCGACGAGATCATTATTCCTTCGCGGCTCGAAAAACGCCTGATGAGTATCTACTTGAAACGCACGCTCATCGGAGACCCTTTCCTGGCCGAAAAGACCGAACGCAACAAACGCGCATATGAAATGCTTGAAACCAAGGCGTTCAAAGAAGCCATCAATCATGTGGAAAAAATAGATCTGCAAAATCCGCCCGAGACCCTGGGGGAGATAAAGTCTCTTATCGCCGCCGTGGAGTTCAAGCGGCTCCTTTACATGGCCAACACGCCTGAGCTATGGCTTGACGGCAAGGTCGATCAATATACCAGGGATGACTTCGTGGACTTTTTCAGCCGCCCCGTCAACGAAGACGGCCTCAAGCCATTGTCGGCCTTTCTCGGTTTTACGAAAAACCATAACAAGAAACGCAAATTACTTTGGCTGGCTGATGAGGCCGGCGAAACCGTCATGGATCTGGCGGTCATCAGGTTTCTTGTCTCCCATGGCCACAAAGTGATCGTGGCATTTAAAAAGGGACCGCTCTATACCAAAACCACCATCGCCGATATGCTCAATGACACGGTATTGCAGGACGCCATGAGTCAGGCCGCCGTCATCGACGCCCCCAATTTAAGCAAAAACGAGCTGGTACGCACCTTGCGCGGCGATATCCAAACCCTGACCTTGTCGGACGGCACCAGTGAGAATCTCAATCTGCTGCTCGCCTCGACCACCTTTGCCAGAATTTTTAAAGAGGTGGATGCCGTCATTTCAAGAGGCGCGGACCAGCGCCGCAGGTTTTTCGACACCCATTTTGAATTTACCCAAGACATTTACAGCATCATGGCTGAAAAAGAGGGCGCTCTGTCCATTCTGTACAAACCCCGTCACCCGGATGTGATTAAATTTTCCCATGAAGATCTGGAGGATAAGGCCCAAACCATCATCGATCAGATGAAAACCGCCAAGTCCAAAGGCATGACGGTTATCTTTTACAGCGGCATCATCGGTTCCATCCCCGGCAAAATCGAGATGGCAAAACATATCATGTCCTGTTTCGTCAACCATCTTACCGAACAATCGGCGATGACCTTTATCATCAACCCTTCGGAGTATTATGAACACGGCATGGACGCCGATGATTTGATGTATATGTGGGAGATTGTGCAGCGTTCCGGCCAGATCGACATCTGGCGCTTTCAGAGCTACGACGATATCGCCACGGCTTTCAAACTCATGGGTAAAAAGATCCCCCCGGAATGGGTGGGCAAGGACGCCACCTACTCCACGGGCTGCACCAAAGAGATGGCCATTGCCGTTGAGGTTCAGCTCAAGCACCCTGAAATGCAGATCATCGGGCCGGCAAAGGAGCGGTTTATGCGGCGCAAAGAGTACGGGGTGGGGAAAATGTATGACCGAAGGCTATCCGATCGGTGCTGAGCATAGCCGGCGTGCTTTTGATCGAACCCTTACGACTTACGACCATTGTTTAATCTTGGATAGCAGCGCCTTGGGATCCACAGGTTTGGAGAGATAGTCGTTCATCCCCGCCGCCAGGCATTTTTCGCGGTCGCCCTTCATGGCGTTGGCTGTCATGGCGATAATGGGCTGCTGGCGCCCGGCTTTACGCAGCGCCCGGGTAGCTTCATGGCCGTCCATTTCAGGCATCTGGATATCCATCAAAATCAGATCATATCTCTTTTGCGCAACGGCACTGACCGCCTCCCGGCCATTGCAGGCCACATCGGCGCTGTAGCCGAATTTTTTCAAATAAATAAGGGCCACCTTTTGATTGACAGCGTTGTCTTCAACCAGGAGAATCCGCAATTCCCGTTTACCGGTTTCAGCGATGGAGTGGCGGGTTATGATCTTTTTTTCAGATTGACCATTTTCATCGGCACTTTTTCCGAAAACCGACAAAACCGCGTTGAACAACTGAGACTGCTGGATGGGTTTGGTTAAGTAGGCTTCGAATCCGGCGCTGTGAGCCCGGGCCGCATCCCCGCGCACGCCCCGGGAGGTCAGCAATACCAGGCGTGTCTCCTTGAATTCGGGATTTTTCTTGATGGCCCGTCCCAGCGCTTCGCCGTCCATGCCCGGCATCATAAAATCGACAATGGCCATATCAAAAGGCTTTTCGTTCTGCTTTGCCAGCGTCATCAAATCCATGGCCTGACGCCCGTCGGCCGCCACGGTGGCATTGCACTGCCACGATTGCAGGTAGGCCAGAATGATTTTTCGATTGGTTTCGTTATCATCCACGGCCAGGATACGTTTACCCTGAATGTCGGTCGGCAGCAGTTTCTTACTCTCTTTTTCATTTGATTCAGGCTGCTTATTCAAACAAACCGTAAACCAGAAGGAAGATCCCCGGCCCTCTTCGCTCTCCACCCCGATCTGGCCATCCATCATTTCAACCAATTGTTTGGAGATGGCCAGTCCCAGGCCGGTACCGCCATATTTGCGCGTGGTGGAGCCGTCCACTTGGGAAAAGGATTGAAAGAGGCAATCCAGACGATCCCGGGGAATACCGATACCGGTATCTTTAACGGTAAAGCGGATGCGGACCTGTTGGTCGCTCTCATGCAACAATCCGGTCTCTATGACCACTTCACCGCTGTCGGTGAATTTAATGGCATTGGAAGCCAGATTCAGCAGCACTTGGCGTAAACGGCCCGGGTCTCCCTGCACCAGGCACGGCACATCCGTATGAACATAGCTGGCAAATTCCAGTTTTTTCTCTTCAGATTTTACAGCCAGCAATTCAGTGATCTCATCCATGGTGAGATGCAAATCAAAATCGATGTATTCAAAATCCAGTTTGCCGGCTTCGATTTTTGAAAAATCCAGAATATCGTTGATGACGGTCAACAGGGTTTCGGCGCTGCTCTGAACCGTGCGGGCATATTGGTGCTGGTCGCTGTTTAAATTGGTATCCAACAGCAGACTGACCATGCCGATGACCCCGTTTATCGGCGTACGGATTTCATGGCTCATATTGGCCAAAAAATCGCTCTTGGCCTGAGTGGCCTCCTCTGCTGTGCGTCTGGCGGTGATCAACTCATTCTCAACGCGTTTCCACGCCGTGATCTCCCTCAGGCTTTCAATGGCCCCCACCTCGGCACCGCTGGCGTCGCACAGCACAGATGCGGTGGCAAACAGGTAGGCCTCCTCTGCTTTCAAATGGATGGAGCAGGTTTCACCAAACAGGGTTTTCCCCTCTCTGCGGAAAACCTTGTATTTTGATTCAATATCCAAATCGGGATTGAGCACCAGATCGATCAGCACCGGACGGCGCTTGCCATAGAAAGGAATTGCATATTCATAATTGCCCTTGCCAAGCATATCTGCGCTTTTAATACCGGTCAATTTTTCCATGGCAAAGTTCCAGGCAATCACCTGGCCGGCCTTGTCGATCACCATGGTGGCATCCGGCAAAAAATTGATAATATCAGCCATTTTACGTTGCGATTCAGCCAATTCGCTTGTCCGTTCGGCCACCCTTTTCTCAAGCTGTCCGGTCAAACCGCGCAAGCTGGCCACCATTGTCGTAAAGGCGGTGCCCACATCGGCCATTACAGCGTTCATGCGGGTAAAGGCATCGGCCAGGGCGCCCAACTCATCATTGGATGCGACCTTCACGGCCGCTTGGTCAAAATGGAATGAAACGTTCAAATCGCCTTCATTGACCGCACGCATGGTCTTGACCAGGCGGGGCAGATCGCGCTCGGTCAGTTGGGTTGCGGCCCGCGTGACCACCTTGAGTGCATTGGATATTCTGCGGGCGAACAGCCAGGTAATGCTTCCGGCGATAACAGCCACGGTAACCGCCACCAACCCGAAAACGCGTACCATGACCTGATATCCCCGGGAAAACACTTCCGTGGATCTCTTGACCTCCTCTTCATAGACAGAAGCCCCGATTATCCAGTCCCAGGGTGCATAGTAGGCCAAACGGGCGACTTTCCATCGCGGCGCTTTATCTCCGGGATTTTGCCAGACATATCGGCATGTTGAGAATTCACCCGACTTGCGCTCAATAGCCTCGGTCACCGCCGCCTGCACGGATTTTCTGCCGCTGTCATCGGTGCTTTCCCAGATTTCTTCACCATCGCGCAGGCCGTTCTTGGAGATGATGTATCGCCCCCGGTGTTCGCCTTTTCCGCCGATGACAAAGACATACCCGCTTTTTCCAATGGTGAGCCGTAATATGGCCCGGTGCAGGGATTGGATGCTCTCCTGTTTGACGCCCACATAAAGGGCGCCGATAACTGCGCCGGCCTGATCGTGTAAAGGTTCATAGGCTGTTATGTACCAGTCGTTGACCACATAGGCCATGCCGCGGTAGGTTTCACCCTGCATAATCTTCGATACCACGGGATTTTGAGTGCTGTCGGGGCTGACGGCGGGGATATAGGTTCCGATGGCCCGGGTGCCGTCCTCTTTTTCCACATTGGTGGCCACCCTGAGAAGGTCGCCGTCATCGCTGATGCGCTGAAAAATTGTGGCCGTCCCGCCCACCAGGTTTTTAACCACATCCACAACCGGGGTTTCCACCCGCATTTGACTGTTTTGCCCCAGCCAAACTCCACCGACCTTCATTTTTGGAAGATCTACTCTGGTCTCTTTATGGCTCAACTGGTTGACCGCCAACCAGGCGACACGCTCTTGCGATAGAGTTATTTGTCCATGATTATCAAGGATATAGCGCGCCACGGACAGGTCG
>JBFFHG010000155.1:0-6963 GCA_041557055.1 Desulfosarcinaceae bacterium | reverse complement strand
GGAGAGACCACCGGCGCCAAAGAATCCCACCATACCGGCCCGGCCGGCGGCTGAGACCATTTCGACCGAAGTGATGCCATTGGCCATGGCGCCGACAATATAGGCATATTTCAGCCCCAGATCCTTCTTGAACGAGGCTTCCCCCAAATCTGAAGGCAAAAGGGGCGGGGCAAAACCTGCAAGGGGCATTCCCTGAGTCGCGGCATCTTGTGAGGCGTCCCACAACATGGTCCCGCCATGGGTGACACTCTGTTCACCGTTGCGCATCACGACAAAAAGAGATTGTCCCACGCGGTCCAGCGCTTGCCCAAGCGCTTTGTCGCCAGCCTGCAAATCCTTGATTGCATCGCCCAACCAGCGTCGATGATGAGAAGGGTGGTTATTTGAGGAGATCACGACCATATCCTTTAAAAGCTGATCTGTTTTTGCGGGCCCTTATTATTCCAATAAAACGGGTCTGTCAAACTACCCCCGGGGATGATACTTGCGGTGCAGATCGATAAGACGTTTCTGGGCCACATGGGTATAGATTTGGGTCGTCGCAATATCCGCATGCCCCAACATCATCTGTACGGCCCGAAGATCCGCCCCGCCTTCCAGCAGATGACTGGCAAAGGAGTGCCGCAGGCTGTGAGGCGTAACCCGTTGCTTTAGACCGGCCGCCAGCGCGTAGCGGCGCAATAGTTTCCAGAATCCCTGGCGGGTCATGGGGCGTCCGGCCCGGGCCACGAACAGATAATAACTGGCAACATGTTTGAGTTGCAAGGGCCTGCCCTTGGCAAGGTAAACCCGGACCCCATCAATGGCCTTGCGTCCGATGGGCACAATCCGCTCTTTGTTGCCTTTCCCCAAAACCCTGACAAAACCGGCCTCCAGATTGACAGCCGCAACTTTCAAATCGATCAGTTCCGAAACCCTCAGACCGGCAGCATAAATCAATTCCAGCATGGCGGCGTCCCGCATTCCGGCGGCAGTTTCCACATCCGGTGCGGATAGCAGGCGGGTCACTTGATCCACATTGAGAACATCCGGCAGCTTGAGCCCGCTTTTGGGCAAATCAATCATTTTAGCCGGATTGCCGTCCAGCAGACCCGTGCCATGCAAATATTTGAAAAAGCCCCGCAGGGTGACAAGGTGCCTGGCCCTGGTGCGGGCGCCTCTGCCCCCTTTTCGCAAATCGATCACGTATTTCAAAATGGCGGCTGTATCGGTTTGTTCGATCGCGTCAATCCCCTGGCTTTTGAGAAAATCGAGAAAGGTTCTCAAATCGCTGGAATAGGCTTCCACACTCATGGCCGCCAATCCCTTCTCAACGATCAGATGGTTTACATACCGGTCGCACAGTTCGTCTAATGAGGCTGTGTTTTGGGAGGTGTCGTTCATTGTTAAATCAGTTGAATATCAAAAGTGGTGCTGAGACCATTCAAAACCAGGGGGCCCTCCGGCCCCACGACGACCTGATTTTCGATGCGCACGCCGCCCCAATCCGGAAGGTAGATTCCGGGCTCCACCGTCACCAGCATACCGGCTTCCAAAATCGTCTCTTTAAGGGGGCTCAGGCGCGGTTCCTCATGGACGGCCAATCCCGTACCGTGGCCCAAGCCGTGGCCGAATTTGTCACCATACCCCTTTAAGGTGATGTGGTCCCGGGCGACGGCATCCACGTTTTTGCTGCTCACGCCTGCCCGAATGGCTTCAATGGCCAGTTGTTGAGCCTCCAGAACAGTGTTGAATATCTGGAGGAACCTGTGGTCCGGTTCGCCCAGGATGACTGTTCGCGACGTGTCGGAGCAGTAGCCGCCCAGCTTTGCGCCCCAGTCAAAAAGAATGGGCTCGCCTTTGCAGATGGGCCGGTCGGTGGGAATGGCATGGGGCAGGGCGCTATTGGGCCCTGCGGCCACGATAACCGGAAAAGAGAGCCCGTCAGCACCGGCTTCACGCATGCCGCGCTCCATGATCCAGGAAATCTGCTTTTCCGTCATACCCGGCTGAAGGGTTTTGACAACTGCGGCGTAGACAGCTTCGGCCAATGCCAGGGCTTTGCGGGTCTGATCGATCTCCTGCGAAGATTTGACTTGCCGGAATTGGGCCACAACATCTTCCAAAGGCACCAGCGTAAACGTTCCGGCGGCATCTGCCAACTCCTTTTTATGGGTGTTGTATTGCTGGACAGATACCCGCACGCTTTCAAATCCCACTTTCCGCACCGCCAAGCGGCCCAATATTCCGGGAAGCGCTTTGGCCAATCCCTTACGGTAAACGACCACATCGAACAAAGGCGCTTCCCTGGCCGCCTGCAGTTCAAAACGGGAATCAGTGGCCAGAATCAATTGATCGGCGCTGATGAAAAGGGCTCCGGCGGATTCATCGAATTGATGATCTTCGCCTGTAAAGCCGCTGAGGTATCGACGGTTTTCTTCAATCAGGACCATCAGGGCATCGATCTCTTTTTCAGCCAAAATTTTTCTAACGGTATTGATGCGCGATTCAATCATAATTCACTTCTAGTTGTTTGACTTCACCGGGTTGGTTTGCCTATAATAGCGCCGACACTTTCATGATGTAGCGTCATTTCATAGCACGAATTGATTCAGCTTGCTACAATAGACAACTTCAGAAGCTTTTAAAAAAGGTGATGTATGGAGATTATCACCCACCGATCCATTGATCAAACTTTATGCGGAACCCCCCTGAAGGTTGAACCGGGACACAGCCGGGTTGAATTGGCCGCCCTGCCGGCCATGTCGGCGGACCCTTCCGGTCTGGTGCATGGCGGGTTCATTTTCAGTCTGGCCGATTATGCCGCCATGATCGCCGTCAACCATCCCAACGTGGTGTTGGGGGCCGCGGATGTCAAATTTCTCAAACCCGTCAAAGTCGGCGATTTGGTCCTGGCCGAAGCACGCGTTCAAGAGGTGCAGGGGAAAAAGCACTGGGTGTCGGTCTCTGTGACCCGGCAGGAAGAAACGGTTTTTCAAGGAATGTTAACCTGTTTTGTTCTTGACCGGCATATTTTGGAACAAATCCCGTAAAAAAACAAGGAGATCTGTTATGGGAAAACGCGTAGGTGTTTTGTTGGCCGGGTGCGGCGTGTATGACGGCTCCGAGATTCACGAGGCCGTATTGACCTTGCTGGCCCTGGACCGCAACGGCGCTGAAATCGTTTGCACGGCGCCCGATATGAACCAATTCCACATCCTCAACCATATAACGGCCGAGGAGATGAACGAAACCCGTAATGTGCTGATTGAATCGGCCCGCATTGCCCGGGGAAATATTATCAACCTGAAAAATCTAACGGCCGCTGAAATCGATGCCCTGATTATTCCCGGCGGCTATGGCGCCGCCAAAAATTTAAGCAATTTTGCCGTTAAGGGACCTGAGGCCGAGGTTCATTCCGAAGTCCTGCGAATCCTTGAACAGATGCTTGCAGCCGGAAAACCCATCGGGGCGATCTGCATCGCACCGGCCGTTTTAGCCAGAGCCCTTTGCCAACATAAACCGGAGGTAACCATCGGCACGGATAAGGGAACGGCCGCGGCCATCGAAACCATGGGCGGCAGCCACAAAGTTTGTCAAGTGGACCAGATCCATGTGGATTCCCGGCACAAAATCGTCACCACCCCCGCCTATATGCTGGGACCGGGCATCAAAGATGTGGCCGTGGGAATTGAAAAGCTGGTCGCCCAGGTGCTGGCGCTGGCCGCATGAGCCGGATGCCTTCTTTACTGCTCCGGCCTCTCCCATAAAAGATAACCGATGCACGGCAATCTGCATATCTTTGTGGGAAACCGGTTGGAGGTGCTGGCCGAGAGCCTCGCCCAAGTGATCCGCCACGGCCCTGCCGGCGGCTCAGCCGATCCGCTGCGTCCTGAAATCATCCTGGTGCAAAGCAAAGGGATGCAGCGCTGGATTTCCATGGCCCTCGCCCGGCAAAACGGTATTTGTGCCAACATGCGGTTCCCTTTTCCAAACGCTTTTCTGGAAGAGACCTATGCTGAAGTCGTTGGCGTTTTGGCCGAACAAAACCCCTTTTCGCCCCAAAACCTGACCTTTCAAATCATGGCGTTGCTGGATGAACTGCAAAATGAAAAAGCCTTTGCGCCCATCCGCACCTACCTTTCCGGTCAGGCCCCTGAATTGAAAAACTATCAATTATCGCGAAAAATTGCAGATGTGTTTGATCAATACCTGGTGTTCCGACCTGAAATCATTTCGGCATGGGAAGAGGCAAAGGGGCGCGAAACACCCCCGCAGCACGTCTGGCAGGCCCGTCTGTGGCAGCGGATTACAGCACAAATCGGAGTCTCCCATAGAACAACCTTGCAGAGAACACTGATTCAACGGTTGATGGATAACCGTGTGCCGGCCTCTGGTTTGCCTGCTCGTATTTCAGTCTTTGGCATATCCCATCTGCCTGTTTTTCATTTACAAGTCTTGAGCGCCCTGTCGCATCGGATTGGGGTCAATCTCTTTCTCCTCAATCCATGCCGCCACTATTGGGCGGACATTCTATCGGACCATCAACTGGTCCGGTTGCGGTCCAAAATTGATACCGGGGCAATTGATACCGCTGACCTTCATTTCGAACGGGGCAACCGGCTGCTCTCCTCCTGGGGACAGCAGGGCCGTCAGTTCTTTGGTTTGACCCATCAACTGGAGGGCGAGATTACCGAACTTTTTCTGGATAATTCCTCCAAAACCCTGCTGGGCCGGATTCAGCAAGACATTCTTGACCTGGTGGACCGCTGCGACGAGTCCCGGATCGAACCCGCGGCGGTCTCAACCGACCAAACCCTGCAGGTGCATATTTGCCACAGCCCCATGCGGGAAGTGGAGATCCTGCATGATCAACTGCTTGCAATCCTGGATAGCCACCATGAGATTCACCCCGGCGACATCCTTGTGATGACCCCCGACATCAGCCATTACGCACCTTACATTCATGCTGTTTTTGGCTCTTCGGCCCAAAATAGTGACAATTTTATACCCTATACAGTGGCTGATCAAAGCATCGCCGGTGAAAGCCGGCTGGTGGAGGGATTCTTGCGGCTGCTTCAACTGCGGGATAGTCGTTTTGAAGTTACACAGGTTGTGGGGTTGCTGCAGTACGAAGCCATCCGCATGCGCTTCGGGCTTGAAGAGCGGGACCTTTCCCTGGTGGAAAACTGGCTTCGGCAAGTCAATGTCAACTGGGGGTGGGATGGGCAGGATCGCATGCGGCACGGATTGCCGCGGTTCGAGGATAATACCTGGCGGACAGGGCTGGATCGTTTGATCGCCGGGTATGCCATCAGTTCCGAAGCGGATGATCTGTTTGCCGGAGTCCTGCCCCATGAGGGGATCGAAGGCAGCGACACACAAATACTGGGCAATTTGATACTGTTTGCCGAAACCCTTTTTCAACGGTTGCGGCAAATTCCCGCCAAAGCCTCTCCTGATCATTGGGCCGCCTTATTGAGCGAGTTTGTCGACACATTTATCCATGGCGACGAAAATTCCTCCCGGGATCTGCAGGCGTTGCGGGAAATAATTGAGAAACTGTCCGCGGCTGCGGCCGATATGGAACCTGGAATCGAAATCTCTTTCGAAGTGGCGCGTCAGTTTCTGATCGATAATCTGAAACGCTCCACTTTCGGCACAGGCTTTATGTCGGGCAGCGTCACCTTTTGCGCCATGTTGCCCATGCGCAGCATTCCATCCCCAATTATCTGCCTGCTGGGTATGCAGCACGACGCCTTTCCCCAGGAGTCGCGTGAGCCCGGATTCAATCTGATCGCGGCCGATCCCCGTCCCGGAGACCGCTCCAAGCGTAACGATGACAAGTATCTTTTCCTGGAAGCGCTGCTCTCCGCGCGCCGTATCTTTTATATCAGCTATATCGGCCGGGATATCCAGGACAATGCCGCCAAGCCGCCATCTGTACTGGTCGATGAATTGCTGGAATATGTCCATGAGGCATATGGGATTGCCGCCGCAGAATTGATCGTCGAACACCCGCTGCAGCCTTTTTCCTCTTCATACTTTAACGGTTCGAACCCGCGGCTGTTCACTTTTTCAAAAGAAGACCGCCAGGCTGCCCTGGATGCAAAAGCCTCCGAAGAAATCCGGCCTTTTTTTAATGAACCGCTGCCGTTACCTGATGATGATTGGCATCAATGCGATATCAATGGACTATATGCGTTTTTTGCCAATCCTTCGAAATATCTGCTGGAACAGCGGTTGGGAATATACTTGCGGGATCTTTTGAGCGTTCTGGATGACCGCGAAAAATTCAACATGGATCCTCTTGCCGGATATTTGATCAGCCAGAGCCTGCTCCAATCCGCAAGCAAAGGGGGCAGCATGGCCGTCCATTATCAGGCAGCGTGCGCGGCCGGCAAATTGCCGCCCGGAATCGCAGGGCTTGTCGTTCACGATGGCATGGATAACGAGGTCAACCGGTTTTGGCATATTGTTCAATATTATCTGCCTGATGAAGCGCCCGGCCAGGTGGACATCGACCTGACCGTTGAGCCCTTTCACATCCAGGGACGCATGGATTTTGTTTTTTCACAGGTCGGCATTGTCTATCGCATGGCCAGACTGCGGCCCAGGGATTTGTTATCCGCATTTATCCGTCACCTGGTATCCAATATGACGCCCGATGGCCTTTTGCCCAGGAATACCCGGCTGATTTGCAAAGACGCTGTCTGGACCTTTGATCCGATTGGAACGGATGCTGCTGCGAATTACATCCGCAGCTATTTGAACATATACCGGGAGGGACTATGCAAGCCCTTGCCGTTTTTCAGCCGCACAAGCTTTGAGTATGCGTTCAGGCGGATTGTGAAAAAGCGGGGCAGGGTGGAGGCCCTGGCAGACGCCATTAAAAAATGGCGGGGCAGCCCTCACCAGTTTCCAGAATCCGAGGCCCCTTATATCAACCTTTGCTTCAAGCATGAAAATCCTCTGACCGGGCAG
>JBFFHG010000154.1:0-7018 GCA_041557055.1 Desulfosarcinaceae bacterium | reverse complement strand
TGACGCTGAACTGAACCGACTGCTCAAGACGTTCAACGCCACGCAAACCGATTACCCCCATGACCGGTGCACCATCCACCATCTGTTCGAGGCCCAGGCGCAAAAAACGCCTGACAGGGTGGCGGTGGTGTTCGGGCAAGAACGGTTGACCTATGGGGAACTCAACGCCCGCGCCAACCAACTGGCCCGATATCTGATGGAACACGTGCGGGGTGACAATCCCCTCGTGGGGATCTGCCTGGAGCGGTCCCCGGAGATGGTGAAGGGTATCCTGGCGATCCTCAAATCCGGCAGGGCCTACGTGCCCCTGGACCCGGATTACCCCCCAAAACGCCTCGCCTTTATGTTGGCGGAGAGCGGGGTGGAGATCCTGCTGACTCAGGACAAGGTGTTGGAAGGTCTCCCCGATCACCCGGCCAAAACCCTCTGCCCGGACAGAGACCGGGCCAAGATCAGGGACTACGCCAAAACCGATCCCCAACGCCGTGCAACGCCCGAAGAACTTGCCTATGTCATCCACACCTCCGGCTCCACGGGCAGCCCCAAGGGGGTCATGGTGACGCATGGCAATGTAATGGCTTTTCTTTATGGCTTCGAGCAGATCGCCCCTTCCCGAAAACCCTTGAAAGGGATTTGTGTCTGTCCCTTCAGCTTTGATGTTTCCGTATGGGATCTTTTCTCCAACCTCTGCTTTGGAGGGGAACTGCACATGGTTTGCCGGGAGACCATCGCCGATCCGGCCCAATTCGCAAATTATATTCTTGAACACGGTATCACCAGCGCCTACATTCCTCCGGCGCTGTTGACCGGGCTGGTGGAAAAACTTGAGCAATCCACAGCGCAAACAACCCTCGATCGTATATTGGTGGGGGTGGAGCCGATCCCCCAGGGAACCTTGCAAAGGTTCCGCCGCCTGTCTGAAACCATGCAGATCGTTAACGGGTACGGCCCTGCCGAAACCACGGTTTGCGCCACTTTTTATCCCTACCCGTCTTCCTCTGAGCACCAGCGGCGGACGCCCATCGGCACCCCCACCCCCAACTACAGGACCTACCTGGTTGATGAAAGCTTGAATCCCGTTCCCATGGGCGTGCCCGGCGAGGTATTGATCGGCGGCGCCGGTCTGTCCCGGGGGTATCTCAATCGCCCCGACCTGACAGCGGCGCGTTTCATCCCGGACCCTTTCGGCGATGCGCCGGGCAGCCGGTTGTATCGCACAGGGGATCTGGCCCGCTGGCTTCCCGGCGGCAACCTTGAGTTCATTGGGCGTTCGGACAACCAGGTGAAGCTGCGGGGTTTCCGGATCGAACCCGGTGAGATCGAGTCGGTGCTCTGCGCTCACCCGGCGGTTGCGCAGGCGGTGGTGGTATCCCGGCAGGAGCGGACCGGGATCAAGCGGTTGGCGGCTTACGTGACCGTTGACATCGAAAAGCAACGTCTTCAGCAAAAGTTGGGGAACTGGCAGGCGGAGCATGTCTTACACTGGCGGACCCTTTACGAGGAGATCTACGGCCGGCCCCCGGCTGAAGCGGACCCCGGCTTCAATATCAACGGCTGGAACAGCAGTTACACGGACACCCCCATTGCGGCGGAGCAGATGGCCGAATGGGTGGACTGCACGGTGGAACGGATCCGGTCGCTGAGGCCCCGGCGGGTACTGGAGATCGGTTGCGGGACCGGGTTGTTGTTATCACGCCTGGCCCCCGGGTGCGAGGCGTACTGGGGCACGGATTTCTCCCCGACAGCCCTGGATCAGGTCGCGGACCTTATGGGGTCCCGTCCCGGGCTCTCGCATGTGCGTCTCCTGAACCGGGAGGCGGACGACTTTGCCGGTATCGCGCCGGGCGCTTTCGACACGGTGATTCTCAACTCGGTGGTGCAGTACTTTCCGGGTGTGGACTACCTGGTGCAGGTGCTCAAAGGGGCGGTGGATGCACTGAAGCAGGGGGGGCATCTGTTCGTGGGGGATGTGCGCAGCCTGCCTTTGATAGATTCCTATATCGCCTCGGTGCAAGCCTTCCGGGCCCCTTGCCACAAGGACCGGGAGGCGTTCGGCCGGCTCGTGGAACAGCGGCGTTCCCAGGAGGCGGAGCTGGTCATGGACCCCCGGTTTTTTACGGCCCTCAAGGCGCACATCCCGGAATTGGACGAAGTGCGCGTGAGCCCCAAGCGGGGCCGCCATCACAATGAGCTGACCAAGTTCCGCTACGACGCCGTTATTCGAAAGGGTCCGGCGTCACCGGGTCCGGCGGCGGTATCCTGGCTGGAGTGGGGTGCGCACGGGTTTGATCTTGAACGGCTGCGGGCGGTGTTATCCCATGAGCGTCCCGGGGTGTTGGGTTTGAAGGGGGTGCCCAACGCCAGGCTGGATTGGGAGAACAGGATCTTGCAGTGGATCAAGGCTCCGGAAGGGGCCGCAAGCCTTGAAGCGCTTAAAAAAGGCGGGGCTTCCCGGCCCGGGCGGGGGGTGGACCCGGAGGGGCTTTGGCAGTTGGGGCAAACCCTGGGTTACGGCGTGGCGCTGAACTGGCTGGCGTGCGGCCCCCAAGGCGATTTTGACGCGATTTTCTGGCGGGATGCCCGGCAGGCCTCACGACCCCGTTTCCCCGAGCCGGAGGTGCGCCGGCCCCTGGGCGGCCTTGCCAACAATCGCCTGACAGGCAAGCTGAGCCGGGTGCTGGTGCCTGAGCTGCGGGAATTTGTAAAGGAGAGACTCCCGGATTATATGGTGCCGGGGGGCATTATGCTCCTGGAAAGCCTGCCCCTGACCCCCAACGGCAAGGTGGACCGCAAATCCCTGCCCCTCCCGGAAAAGCCCCATGCCGGTTCCGGAAAAGGGGGTCGGGTCCGCACCCGGGAGGAAAGCATTCTCGCCGCCATCTGGAAAGAGATTCTGGGACTTGCGACCATCGGCACCCATGATAATTTCTTTGAACTGGGCGGGGACTCCATCCTCAGCATTCAAATCATCTCCCGGGCCAATCAGCAGGGCATGGCCCTCAAAGCCAGGGACCTTTATCAGCACCAGACCATTGCGGAGCTGGCCCGGGTGGCGGACGCCCGTCCGGACGCGGCCCGGCAGAGCGCCCCTGTCACGGGCCCGGCCCGGCTGACCCCCATCCAGCAGGCGTTCCTTTCCCGGGAGCAGGTCAATCCCAATCATTTCAACCAATCGGTTCTCCTCAAGGTTGCGCCGGCGCTTACCGCTCTTACGCTGCGACGCGTCCTGGAAGCGTTGCTCAGGCACCATGAAACCCTCAGGACCCGCTTTTCACGCCACGGGGAGGGCTGGCAACAGCAAGTGGATGAAAAGGATCGCGCCCTTGGGTTTATTGAAAAGGATCTGTCCGCCCTGCCCCCCGAAGCGCAGGCGGCCGCCCTGACCACCCATTGTTCCGACCTGCAAAAAACGCTGGACCTCATTCATGGCCCCCTGATCCGCGCGGCCTTTTTCCACCTTGGCGAAAACCGGCGCGGGCGTCTTTTTCTTACAATCCATCATCTGGTGGTGGACGGTGTCTCCTGGCGGATTTTGCTGGAGGATATCCAAACCGCCTGCCGGCAGGTGATACGCGACGCGCCCGTGGCCCTGCCCCCCGCAACCACACCCTTTGGGCAATGGGCCCACCGGTTGCACGCCTATGCCCAAAGGCAACCGCTGCAAGCGGAAGCGGACTTCTGGCTTGCCCTGGCAGGACCACCGGAGCCTCCCCTGCCCAGGGACCCGATCCTTGGAGACGGGCGAAATACCCGGGGTTCGGCGGATCGCGTCCGGGTCTGCCTCGACGCGCAAGAGACCCGCGCCCTGATCCGGGAAACCCCGCCGAAGTACAACACCGGAATGAACGACGTGCTCCTGGCCGCCTTATGGCAAAGCCTTGCCCAGTGGACCGCAAGGGATGCCATTCGAATCGATCTGGAAGGGCACGGCCGGGCCCACCTTTTCCCCGACCTGGATCTGTCCAGGACCGTGGGCTGGTTCACCGCGATCTTTCCCCTCTCCCTTCAGCGCCCCGGGGGGGCGGGCAAACTTTTTGACCCCGAGTCCCAGGGGAAGATCCTCAAATCGATAAAAGAACAACTGCGCCGGGTATCGCGCTTTGGCACGGGCGACGGTCTGGGTTACGGCCTGCTGGTTCACCTTGCCAAGCACCCGGCCCTGCAAGCCTTGCCCCGGTCCGAGGTCAGCTTTAATTATCTGGGGCAATTCAATGTCCTGACAGGAGAATCCGCTCTTTTTGAACCGGCCCGAGAGTCCACGGGGTCTTTTCAGGAGGCGCGGGCCGTCCGGCCCTATGTGCTGGAAATCAACGTCTCGGTTGTGCGCGGAAGGCTCCAGGCGGACTGGACCTACAGTCGGAACCTGCATCGTGAGCAAACCGCGGCCCATCTGGCCGGGGCCTTTATCAAGGCCCTGAGGGCCATCATCACCCATTGCCGCTCCCCGGAATCCGGGGGCTATACCCCCGCGGACTTTCCCGGGGCCGATCTGGCCCAGGAAGATTTGGATGAGCTGGTGGAAGATCTTGAAAGGATAGATGAATAACCCATGAGCCCGAAAAAAGATATCGAATCCATTTACCCCCTGTCGCCCATGCAGTCCGGCATGTTGTTTCACACCCTCCGGGATCCGGACAGCGGTATGTACATCGAGCAGGTGATTTACCGCCTGCAGGGAAAAATACAGGGTGATGCGCTCCGGGACGCCTGGCAACAGGTGGTGGCGCGCCATCCGGTATTGCGAAGCCTTTTTGTCTGGGATAATCGCAAAGACCCCTTACAGGTGGTCAAAAAACGGGTGACCCTGCCCTGGGTGACGATGGACCTGCGCCACCTGGACCCGGAAGAAAAGCAGCGGCGGGTGGATACCTTTTTACGGGAAGATCGTCACAAAGGGTTTGCCCTGAACCGCCCCCCCCTGATGCGCGTTGCCCTGATTCGGCTGACAGCGGATATCCATACGTTTATCTGGAGCCATCACCATATCCTCATGGACGGCTGGTGCATCCCCATTCTGTTCAAGGAGGTGCTGGCCTGCTACCGGGCCGCAGCCCTGGGAGAAGCGATCCGCCTGCCTCCGGCCCGCCCCTATCAGGAGTACATTGCCTGGCTGCAAGGCCGGAAACCGGACGAGGCCAGGAAGTTCTGGAGAGCCCATCTCAAGGGATTCACCGCTCCCACCCCCCTGGTGGAGCGCCGGCATCAGGGGGGCCATCGGCGCGGTGACAGCCTTGCACCGCACCGGGAGGAACGGATCTCGCTGGGACAGGACATTACCCGTGAGCTCCGGGACCTGGCCCGCGGCCTGCACCTTACCCTGAGCACTTTCCTCCAGGCGGGTTGGGCCCTCCTGCTGAGCCGGTACAGCCGGGAAAAGGACGTTGTTTTCGGGACCGTGGTTTCGGGCCGACCCCACGATCTGCCCGGCGTGGAATCCATGGTGGGGCTCTTTATCAACACCCTGCCCGTGCGCGTGCGCTTTTCTCCGGACCGCTCCCTTTTGGCCTCTCTTCAGGCGCTGCATGCCGGTCAGGCGGACCGGACGACCTACAGCTTCACCCCCCTGTCAGAGATTCAGGCGGTCAGTGAGCTCAAGCCGGAGACCCCCTTATTTGAAAGCATCCTGGCTTTTGAGAATTATCCCGTGGATCCGGTGTTAAAGGAAAACAACATGGGAATCCGGGTGCTGGCGTCGCAGATACGGGAAAAGACCAACTATCCCTTGAATCTGATGATCTCGCCCGGCGACAGCCTTTTGATCAAGGCCCTGTATGATGAAAACCGCTTCAGGCCGCAAACGATCCGCCGGATGCTGAACCATTACGGCATCCTGCTCGCCGGGATGGCCCAAAACCCGGACCGGCCCGTCTCCGAACTGACCATGCTGGGACCCGGAGAAAAGCAACGCCTTGTGGTCGGGTTCAATGATACCCACCGGGAATCCGGCGACCGGACGCGCGTGCATCTCATGGTGCAGCAACTGGCGGCCGGTCAGCCGGACCGGGTCGCGGTGGTGTATCAGGATCGATCCCTGACCTATGCCCAATTAGACACCCGGGCCCGTATCCTGGCCTGCTCGGTGCGGGACGCCGCCGCCGACCCCCATCCCCGGGTGGGCATTGTCATGGAACGTTGTCCGGAAATGGTCATCGCCATGCTGGCCGTCCTCAAGGCCGGCGGGGCTTACGTGCCCCTGGACCCGGCCCATCCCGAAGAACGGATCCGGTATATCCTGGAAGATGCCCAAGTCTGCCTGGTATTAACCCGTGAGGATGCGGTTCTGGACCCGGCGTCCCTCCCGGCCCCCCTGTTTTGCGTGGACGGCGCGGGCCTCGACACGCCCCGGGCCGATCAGGAGCGAAGCCTTGCCGGGGATTGGATCGACAGCGATTTTCCGGCCTATGTGATCTATACCTCCGGCTCTACGGGCAGCCCCAAGGGCGTCATGATCTCCCATGACGGATTGGAGAACCTGATCGCCTGGCATCGGCGCACCTTTTGCCTGAAACCCGGGGATCTGGCCACCCAGATGGCGGGTCCGGCTTTCGACGCATCGGTATGGGAGATCTGGTCCTGCCTGGGTGCCGGCGCCACCTTGCATCTCCTGCCCCCGGACCTGGACGGATCGGCCGAAGGGTTGAAAGACTGGCTGTTGTCGAAAAAAATAGATACCTGTTTCTTACCCACACCGCTGGCCCAGGAGATACTGGCGCTGGCCTGGCCCGAGGATCCGCCCCTTGCCATCCTGCACACCGGCGGCGATGTCCTCCGACGCATGCCGCCCCCGGACCTGCCCTTTACCCTGGTAAACAATTACGGGCCCACGGAAAGCACGGTGATCGCCACCTCGGGAACCATCTCCGGGCGCAAAGAAAATCCTTTGCCCCACGTGGGGCGGCCCATCGATAATATGCGCGCCTATATTCTGGACCCGGACCTTGCGCCCGTGCCCATCGGCGTGCCCGGAGAGCTGTGCCTGGCAGGCCGCGGACTGGCCATGGGATACCTGGGGCGTCCG
>JBFFHG010000153.1:0-7036 GCA_041557055.1 Desulfosarcinaceae bacterium | reverse complement strand
GCACCGGCCGGAGGATTCAATTGGACCTTCTTTTACGAGGGCAACCCGTTTTATACCCACTGGATCTGGATCGCGGAGATAATTCTGGGCGGCTTCGTGCCCGGCTTGATTTTGATCATCAAGCCCGCTCGTGAGAACACTTTCCTGCGGGTCACGGCGACCTTGCTGGGCATCATGGGGGTTTGTCTCAACCGCTGGGTCATGGTGCTGCAGACCATGGCCGTGCCGGTGATGAGCTTTGATACCTGGGCCATGTATATTCCCAGTTGGCAGGAGGTGGCCACCACCATTCTGCCGGTGGCTTACGGCGTGATCCTGATTATGATCTCCTACCGTTATCTGCCCATTTTTCCCCAGGAGCGGGAGTTGAATCCCATTGAACCCGAGGCAGCCGAAGCGGTTCAGATCGAAGAAGCGGCAATGGCCGACGCTGCCGAAGCCCTTGAACCGGCCAAGGCCTAAGGAGGAAAAACAATGTTACCGTATATCAGCTTTGAATGGGTATGGGATATGGGCCACTATGTGTTTCACGGCGGTCTGTGGTATGCCCTGAGCGTTATCGGCATGGGCATGACCTATTGCATTATCAAATCCATCATCGATACAAGCAAAGGCAAGGGTGTCCATCATAACCATTAGGATTGCGGCTTTTGCACACACATCGGACAATTCGAGCGCTTTCCACTTGGCAATAAGTGGAAAGCGCTCTTTGTTTTGACGATTGCCAAAATGTTACAATATGCACTTGCACCCCGTATTGGAGATAGACGTATTTAGTTCATTATCGAAAAGGAGTTAATATTTCCCCATGGATAAAATTCTGGTTCAAGGCGGTCGCCGATTGAAGGGTGATGTCCGCATCAGCGGCGCTAAAAATGCGGCTTTGCCCATTCTGGCGGCATCTCTGCTGTGCGACGGACCCAATACCTATACGAATGTGCCTGATTTGAGGGATATTCGCAGTACAATAGATCTTCTGACCCATTTGGGCGTGCGTTGTGAAGTGAACGGCCATACGATTAAAGCGGACGCCGGAGGTTTGAACAACCACGAAGCACCTTATGATCTGGTACGCAAAATGAGAGCCTCCATTCTGGTTTTGGGGCCCCTTTTGGCAAGGCTTAAAAAGGCCCGGGTATCGCTTCCCGGCGGTTGCGCCATTGGTGCGCGTCCCATCAACCTGCATTTAAAAGGATTGCAGCGCCTGGGGGCTCAAATCGAACTGACCCATGGCTATGTGGAGGCTGCCTGCGAACGCCTTCGAGGTGCGGATATCTATTTCGACGTGGTTACCGTCACCGGCACCGAGAATCTCATGATGGCGGCTGTGCTGGCCGAAGGAACCACCGTGCTGCGCAATGCGGCCCGCGAACCGGAGATTGTGGCCCTGGCCGAAGCTCTTATGAAGATGGGGGCGTGCATTAAAGGCGCCGGGACCTCCGAGATTACCATCCACGGCGTGGAGAGTCTGCATCCGGCTGAAATCCGCATTATTCCCGATCGTATCGAAACAGGCACTTTTATGGCCGCTGCCGCGTTGACCGGCGGTGATGTGACCATCAACGGCGGTGAACCCGAGCACGTCAAGGCCGTGGCCCATAAACTGCGGTTGACCGGTACCCGGATCGATGCCGACGGGAAAAATATCCGTGTCCAAGGTGCCGACGCCCTGGCCAGCGTGGATTTGAAAACGCTGCCCCATCCGGGTTTCCCCACTGACATGCAGGCCCAATTCATGGTGCTCATGGCCGTGGCCCAAGGGATCAGCCTGATTTCCGAAACCATCTTCGAAAATCGTTTTATCCATGTCAGCGAACTGCGCCGCATGGGGGCCGATATCACCATTTCCGGTAATTCCGCTCTTGTCAAAGGGGTTAAAAGGCTTTCCGGCGCACCGGTCATGGCCACGGATTTGCGGGCCAGCGCCTGCCTGATTCTGGCCGGGCTCATTGCTGAAAACACCACGGAAGTGCATCGCGTATACCACCTGGACCGCGGCTATGAAGCCTTGGAGAAAAAGTTCGAACAGTTGGGCGCGGCCATCAAACGCGTGAAGGCTTAGGGTTCGCGCAAAAATAAATTCGCAGTTTAGGCGCGCTGATTGGGGTTGGATTTGTTCGATCAGAAATCGCAAACCCACCGAGATTTTATTGCCACACCGCCGCCAAAGCCTCGCCGACGGCATTGAGCACTATGGGTAAGTGCAGGTCGGCAATGGGTTGACCTTTGATCGATGGCAGCACCAGCAGATTGCTGACGGGAAAACCGAACAGGGTTTTCTCTCCGGCCTCGCGAATGCGTTTTTCCTGGGTGACAATAATCAGCCGCGGCAGTCGGCTGCCGAGCAGGGAGAGTTCATCGAGCATCACAGGCAAATCCCGCTCACTGGTCATGTCGAGTAAGATCAAATTGTCGCGGCGCGTGTCATAGTCCGGCCTCACAACGGGCAGGTGCCAGCGGTTTTTGGCAAAAAACGGCGCCTTGGGCTGCGAGAGGGGCAGTTCCGGCGGCCGGGCCAGAAAGTCATCGACAGTGCCGCCATCCAGGTATCGGGCTTCCCATCGGATAACTTTCCTTTCACCGTATCGTGCAACCATGCGGGCGCGATGCTCCATGGTTATGTATTTTTCCTCGGCCATTGCGTCAATGGTCACGATGGGGCCGTGTCCCAAATGACCGGGCCCATGATGGACCATCATCAGGCAGCCGGGGTAGTCGAACAGTCGTTCCCACTTGCGACCGCTGCCGGCAAACGGACTGATGAAAAAAGCGGTCCGGTATCTGGCGTTGGCAGCGGCGACTTCCCGCAAGTCGTCCAGGAGGCGGTCATCATTCAACACGGCGGTGATGGCGTCGGCTGCGCCGGATATGTGACGCCGGACGACCGCCCCTTTTTCCGGTGCATGCCGGGCCCAGCTCTCTGCCAGCAGCAGATTTAAACCGGCGTAAAGCCTCGCCGGCTGGCAATGGCGGTCGCGGTACGCTAGAACAAAACCGCCCGCCGCGGTCATGGTGCTGTCTATCCACGACAGCGGTTCAAGGCCTAACCAGGCGGTGTTCGACGCGCCTGCCACCGGCGGCATGTTGCCGGTATTTGTGCTGGTGGCCACGGCCAACACAAGCGTGTCATCGGTAATATGGCGCGGCCATTCGCCGGTGGGCAGTTCTCGGATCGGCAGGTTGATCAGCCGGCGCCATTGGGTCGATACATCCCGAACAACGCTGCGAGCCGCCGTATCAAGCGATACAATGGCAATATCGTTGACTTCGGAGCGGGAATCGAAGAGTAAACGCCCCAGTTCGTAAACGGTCTCCGTTGCATTGACGCCCAGCGCCGCCAGAGGATCATCGTATCGCAACTCATTCGCCAATCGGCGCAATTCGGAGAATGCCGCCACTGACTCGGATGCGCTGATCTCTTCTTCCCATCGGGATGTGTCCTCCCCCCGATGCTCTTCGACGGCGGATATGGATTGAATCATGGTCCCTGCCAGCCGCTTTAGCTCGGCAGTTGGCGATTGGACGGCCTTGGGTCGGGACCGGGCGACAGTGGACGATTTGGTGCGATTGCGAGGTCCGACACCGACGCCATGACCTGAAGCAAATCCGACTTCAAGGGCAAGACGGTAGGAAAACGCCAGATCCAGATAGGGCTGACTGCCGTCGCCATGGCAGGGCAGCACCGAGGAGCGATTGCCGCTTAGCTGATCGATCCGTTGCTGGTGTCGGTTGGGGCAGGTTATCACGGCAAATGCAATGCCGGCGTCGACAAGCTTTTGCACCACAGCGAGGGTGGCATCAATATGGGTACGCCGGGTGGCATGGACGATGACGAACCGGTTCCCCGACCATCGGTGCGGATCAGCTTTCAGGATGTCACCATAAGTATGCCATTGACCGACGGTGTACCAGGCCGCCTCTTCGAGTTTGAGGGCAATCTCCTTACCGGTGCCGGCATCCTCCGGTGCCGTGACAACGACCAGGGCATCGGCGCCGGCTACGTCCGTTGCAATCTTCTTGCAAAAGGCGATCATCTCCGCATCGTTGTTGAGGCGATCGATCCAATCGGCCAAATGGTTCATGCGGCTGAATACCGGGTCGAGCCGATTGGTCATCCCTTTTTGCGCACAAATCCAGGCGCCCAGCAAATCGAGACAGAAGAGCATGCACAGGGTGCTTTTAACGCCGGCGATAGTGACTTCTTCTCCGCTATAAACGGGCATCACACCGGCGGACTTGCCAGCCGCCAGCGCCATGTCGGCAAAACACTTCTCTGTGACACCGACCATCAGCGTATCGTCGTTGAGCAGTCGCTGGGCCAACTGGACCATTTCAGCGGTTGTGGACGACCAGCTTACCAGAATGACCAAATCCTGTTCGCTCAGGACTTGTCTTTTGGAATCCGCAATATCGCCGGGACGCAAGGCATCCACGGCGATTTCCGGCAGCAGGTCCAACAGAAGGCTTCGTGCGATTACGGCCATGTGAAAGGCGCTGCCTGTGCCAACGATAACCAGCCGCTGCAGCCCATGGAGGTGCCGTCCGAAGCGGCGGCGCAGGACACGACTGTTCAAATCGATACTCGGGCCTTCACCTGTCGCGACGGAGCTGTAAGCATCGCGTATATACCGGAACCGTTCCGGAACTTCTCGCAAGTGGGACTCGTGAAATGACTTGTCGACGTCTTTTCGGACGGTCACCGGATCGAGCCGGGTCTTAAACGGCTCGACGTCGGGCAGGGCATTGCCGTCGAAATCACTGATGGTGACCGTGCGGCAGACATTTCCCCCTTCCAGTCCGGTCTCGATGAGAGCAAAAATTTCTTCGCCGTCTAAGGGGAAGACTTCCACGGCAAACGGTTCGAGCAACCGCTCGCCCTCCTCGGCAAAGATGGCTTTGACGGCGCGCAGGGAGTCCCTGTCGGCCTCTCCTTCCCCCATGGCTTTGGCTTCGGCTTGGGCTTCGCGCTTCTTCAATGCGCCAAACGCGTGGACCGTTGCGTCGATCAGCGCCTGAGGGAAAAGACCCAGAGCGGCGTTGATGTCGGACACCACCATGAAATCGTCGTTTTTTAAACAGCGGACGACAAACACCGGTCGGTTGTGATTTGCCACATAAAGCCGCCGCGGCGATATGAGACTGATGCCGATGACAGCAATCTGGCCGCCGTTTTGGACAATCTGGCGGGCGGCGGCAACAAAGGCCATCCGGTCCAGGTCTGTGGGAGAAAGATCGCGCACCCGATGGTACACACTGAAGTCGATAGACTGGCTGCAGATGGCGATATCGGCCATATCCGTTTCCACCTGCCGGCGCACCATGTCGCTGCGGCGCCGCTCAGCGCTCAACTCCTCGTAAAAATGTCCCCAGAGCAAGGCAGCGTACTCAGCGGAATTCTTGCTGCGCAACCGATAACCGACAACGGTTTCGAGAAAAGTGCGCAGCCGCGCTTCCACACGGCTGTCAAACTGGCCATTCAAGGCAATGGCTCTCTGGCGACGGGCATCCATGAACGGGTGGGCGTTTTCGACCGTGACGGCCGACTGCATGGCCCACCGGCCGTGGGCAATGATAGGGGTCGTCAGATACCGTAGCAACGCTGGATCGGTCCGACCGGGCACAACCGGTTCGGCCGTGCTTGCTCCATTTCGCTCCATGTTCATGACCAAGGCCGGGGAAAATTCCACCTGCTGGAGATAGATCAATGCCGCCGCCCCTGCCCGGCCGTAGACGTTGAGACCTTTCTCCGCCGCATACAGGGTGCGCCAGTCGACCCGTTGCGGTCGCTGGGACAGAGGCCACAACCCGTCCAGGCTTTGGTCAAGCGCTTCGGTAAGCGCCGGCTCTCCGGCCATGCGGCTCAGCAATGCCGCATCGAGCAGCCGAAACAGGCAGCCGACCCCGTCACGGTCGTAGTCGGCAGGAATCCGGATCACGGTCTTGACCAGACACTGCCAGAGCTCCTTGAGGGCGTTGAGCGGTTTTGGAAATTGGAGGGGCGCCCGGTGGCGCAGTCGTTTGATCCCCGCGCCCGCGTGGGTGGCTTCAAAAACCTCATCGAAAGCCTCAAGAATATCGGCATTGGCAGCGCTGACCGTACCGGAGCGACGGCGCCGATCAATGGTTTCGGTTAGGGCGCATCGGATGAGCGACTGGATCACCAACGGCGGCAGGTCGTAAGTGGTGATCAGGGACTGGATCAGGGTGGACAGCTCTCTTCGCGACCGGATGCGGTATTCCGGCTGAAAAAGCGCCTTGCCGGCAACGCCAGGAACCAGACGCGCCGGATTTTCAGTCTCCAGATTGACCAGCGCGTCAAAATCCGGAAACTTCGGCTGCACTGCACCCGACTGGGGGGTGAATCCTTCGAAAGCCAGAAGCCACTGCTGCTGACCAGACAAATTCTGCCCGACCGCTTTCGCGGCCAGCGCTTGGAGCAAAATAGCTTCAGGGCGTGTGTAGACGGCATGGGTGCCTATCACATCAAGCAACTGCACGACGGACCCGAGAGACTTGCGCAGGCGGATCGGATCGCGGTCATCGCCGAACAGCCCGATGCCGGTGCTGTCCGGAGCCCGGTAGATAATGGCCGACATGGCTGTCAGCACCCTGGCCAGACTGTTGCCGGTACCACCGAAATAAGCCACGATACCGCACATCATGTCCTCGCTTTCAGATTCCCATAAAAGAGGCATCAAGCCTTCTTTTTGCAAAGATGGATCAAGGCGTCGGCGCGGTGTTCCTGCTCAAAATTCCGGATCGTAGATACAAGCCGGTCACACGGCGTCCGCCCCTGTACCGGGCCACCAGTCGACAGGGTTTTTGCACCGGCGGTCAGGGCCCCGGGGCATCGAGCAGGAATCGTTTCGCCTGCATCGTTATTCTTTTCCTTTGTCCGCCCGGGCAAAGCGCTCGTCGTGACGCGGCAGCCCGTCCGTCAGCTCATAGTAGTCGGCCTTCTGCGACAACCAGACGTGCCGCTCGGTATAGAGACCGGTCGGCGGATCGATCGAGCCGGCGGCAATGGAGATATTCG
>JBFFHG010000152.1:0-7045 GCA_041557055.1 Desulfosarcinaceae bacterium | reverse complement strand
AGGCAGGGCCCCTGCCGCCATGGTTGGACAAAATTTGCGATACGCAGGATTCCTTCGGGCTGGCCATACCGAAAGCAGCGGATATCCTGGCCCGCGAGCAGCTCCAATCCCTGCAAATGGCCCGGGAATTTCGGACCAAAATAGATGCGGCCAAGGCAGGCTGGCAACAACGATTGAATGATTTGCCGGCCCAGAAAGATTTGGAAGCCTATCGCACCCGGTTGAACAAACTCAAGGCATCGGGAGGTGGATTGGCGGCCTTGATGGGATCGGCCACCGAACTCAAAACCTTGAGCAACGATCTGCAAAATGAGCTGAAACGGCTGAAAAAAGCCAGGGAAGAGTACCAAACCGAACTTGAAGCGCTGAAAACGCAATCCGATCAGTTGGCCAGGGCGCCCATGGAAGAGGTCCGGCGTTTGAAAGCCAAGTATGCCATTTCAGCAGAAGGCGCCGCCAACTTAAGCCGTCTGCTTTTCGGGCCAAGCGTGTGTGAATGGTGGCAAAAGGGGTATCACTGGTATGAACGCATAAAACCCTACATTGGCGGCTTATCGGAAACAAAGGCGGATAAAAAACCCGGGGAAGCCAAACCCCAACTGCGCAAAGGCGACCTGCCGGACTTTTTGATCCGGCAACTGCATATCGATGCTGTGCTGGATACGGGCAAATTTACCGGTGAGGCCGCCGACATCACCTCACACCCCGAAATTTGGGCCAAACCTCTGACCTTTAAATTTTTGGGAAGCCAAATGAAACAAATTCAAAAAATCGGCATGAACGGCATTCTCAATTTCATGCAACCCGGAAATCCCAAACACAATGTCAAATTGCTGATTCAAAACTGCGCCCTGCAAAACCTGAACCTGGGCGATTCAAATGAACTGCCGTTTTCCATTGCCAAAGCCCTGGCCGACATCAATATGGATTTGAGCCTGGCGGGTCCCAAGCTGGATGCGCTGATCAAGGCCCAGTTGGATGACGTTCAAATGGCCGCCGAAAAAACCGTCGACTCGGAAATATCCGGTGCTCTGGCAGAAGCCGTTGCATCGGTCACGCGTTTCGGGTTAACCGCCGTGGTCAAGGGCAATGACCCCGATTACATGGCTAAAATCGAGTCGGACCTGGACCGGGTGCTTGGAAAAGCCGTGGGGCGGATGATTGCCAAGGCAACAGCCCAGTTGGAATCCCAGTTGCAAACGGCCGTTGCCGAGCAAACCAAAGGTCCGTTGAGCCAAGCCCGGAATCAGTTGGACGGAATGGGGGATCTGGCCGGCGAATTTACCCAGCGGCTTAATTTTGCAGACAATATATTGAAAGAGATCAAGTTGCCGTTCTAGGATTGCTCACTCTTGACAATCCGGCCGTTTGATGTTCTTTTGGTTTTCATGGGATATATAGGCTGTGTTTTCAGAGGGGTACATACCGTTGAGAAGGAAATCGGATGCCGAAACTGATCCTGACATACCAAAACAAGGTGATTAATAACTACATGGTGATTCCGGGAACGGAGGTCGTCATCGGACGAGATCCCGCCAGCCAGATGGTTATCGATCATCCTTCCGTGTCCAGCCGTCACGCCAGGATACGCCATAGCGGCGGCAAAAGTTTGTATTTGTCGGATCTGGGCAGCACCAACGGCACCTTTGTCAATGAAGACAAGGTGGTGGATTGCCAGTTGGCCCATCAGGATTGGGTCCGCATCGGTAAACATGTGGTTATCGTGGATCTATATGAAACCCTCTCCCTTGACGCCACGGTACAGATGTTGATGACCGGCGCGTCCGGGGCGGCCGAGGCGGAGGGGACCATGATGCTGGACATGGAGATCCACCAGGGTAAGCCCAGTTGGGCGCCCCTGGATTATCTCAACTTTCTGCAGGGCGATCTGCCGGATTTCGAGCTCTCCCACAAACCGGTGACCATTGGCAAAAACAGGGACGCCGACATTGTTATCACGGGATTATGGTCCTTGTTTGCGGGCCAGCCGGCAGCCACGATCTTCAAACAGGACGGAGAGTATGTTCTGGAACACGTGGCCGGAATGCTCAAACCCAAGTTAAACGGCATGGCGCTGCAAGGTCCCATCCGACTCAGGCATCACGATGTGATCAGTGTGGGGCCGATTAAAATGCAACTGTACATAGCGCGGTAAGTCAGAGGGTTTTGTGTCATTCATCCGCAATTATGATTTCAACCCCCTTATCGGACAAGAGATAGGCACCTCGGTCCTGCTGCGCAAACTGGACCAGGGCTCCATGTCGGTGGTCTTTGTGGCCTACCAGAAAACCCTGAAACGCCAGATCGCAGTAAAAATTCTTCCCAAAACGTTTCTGACGCCTAAAATAGCGGAGATGTTCCACCAGGAGGCGCAGGCCGCCGCTTTCCTTTCCCATCCCTGCATCATCCCGATCTATGAAGTGGGTGAAACCGATGATTTTCTTTTCTTCACCATGCAGTTGGTGCGCGGCAAATCCCTCTCTTATTACCTTCGCCGGGCCCGTAAGAATGTCCTGCCGTCCAAGCGCATGCTGCCTTTGAAGGAGTCCCTTCGAATCATCGTCAAGGTACTGGACGCACTGGATTACGCCAATGGCCTGGGAATCATTCACCGTGATATCAAGCCGGGAAACATTCTGATTGAAGACCATTCCCAGCGTCCGTTGATCACGGACTTCGGCGTGGCCAGATCCTATGAAGGCTCGGGTACGGATTCCCGCGTCATGGTGGGCACGCCCACCTACATGCCGCCCGAACAAATCATATCCGGCGTTGTGGACAGCAGCGCGGATGTATATGCGGCCGGCGTCATGCTGTTTGAAATGGTGGCCGGGCGATTGCCCTACCCCGCCTATGACACGGCGCTAAAGCTGCTCAAAATCAAGCTGCGTCTGCAGGATCGTCTGTTCCAGAGAAAACCGTCTCAAATGAATCCGGCGGCCAATGACGCCCTGGACGATATCATCGCCAAAGCCGTCAGTTTCAATAAAAACAACCGATACCCTGCCTGCCGGGAATTTGCACAGGATATCGAATCCTATATGGCTCTTCACCCAAGGTAGACATAAAACGGGAGAGATAAGCGCTGATGGACACCACCACCACCAAGGACAAACTGGCAAAATTCGGACGCGCCCTGGCACTGCTCCTCAATCGTGGGATGATGTACCAAAAGAGCCACCCCATGGTCAAAGAGGCCATTAACGAAGTCCATAAGACGGCGGAGCTGATCTTTGCAAAGATTTCGCCGTTGGTTTTTATCCTCAACCGGGATCAGTTTTTCGTGGATGAAGAACAACTCGATCCCCGCATAAACGCCAGAAGAATCGCCACCCTTTTTAAAAATCACAAAATCCAGTCCGTCTCCTTTGAAAATGGCGTTTCCCATAGCGAACTGGATATCTTCATCGACTTATTCTCCTCCATGACCATGTCAACTGATGCCGAAAGCCTGAAAAAAACGCTCTTCTCAAGGGGCGTGTTTCATATCAAAATCAATCATGTCCTGTATAAAAAGGTAACCGAGGACGATCAGATTATCTCCCGGGAAGCCCTCAAGGATGTCACCCCCGCCCTGGAGGCGGAAGATAGCCAAAGCCGCAAGAAGTTCATGGACACCTTGTTGGAGACCATCCTGACGGAAGAATTCGCCAATACGCTCAACATCAGGAGCCTGCTGGCCAATCCGAAGATGGTTTCCCGCAATATGATCAAAGCGGACCTGGCCAGCGCCCAGAAACTCGGTAACGACCAATCCGAAACACAGGGCCGGGACAGCAGGCGCACCGACGTGGATTCCGGGGGGGGGTCGGGATCGGGAGGCCCCGGAATGGCGACCGGGCCGGGCCAGGGGGCCGGTGCCGGTGCCGGAAGCGGCGCCCATGAAGCAAGCGCGCCGGGAACCGCCGCAGGTTCCGGAACCGGCTCCATGGTGGGTATATCCGCAACAATGGCCGACCCCGAGAGCGCCCTGGGCGGGGCAACGCCGGGAGCGGACACCGGCGCCGCCACCAAAATATCAAGATCAATCAGCGGCCAAACGGGCGGCCCTGGGGGCGGCGCAGACGGAATCGAGACCGGCGGCCACGGCCCCATGCTGCTGCACCAGTTGGAGTTGATCCAGCGCGAGGTACAAAAGCAATTGGAAGATGAGGGCGACACCTCTCTTGAAGAGTTGGCGGATGCTGTCTTTGAAATGAAAAAACAATTCTTCGAAGACCTGCAAACCCAAAAGGCCCTGGGTATTGCCTACGCCAATGAGGAGGCCATTGTCCGCAACATCAATCAGCTTACGGATCAGGTGATTCTTAAACTGATTCAGGATGAATACAATGCCGGAAAAATCACCACCCAGAGACTGGCCCAAATCATCCTGCGGCTGATTCCGGAGCCCCAGGAGCTGAGACGGTTGCTGCCCCAAATCAAGGGGGCCTTGATGCAGGTCGGCATGCCGCATGACAACTACCTGGAACTCATCGACAAATTAAAAACAGAACTTCAGAATGAAGAACTGACCCGAATCCTCGAAGAGAGTTCGGAAGCCATCGGCGTAGATAGTGAAGAACTGATCGATGAACTTAAACGCAATCCGGATCAGGCCGCCAAACTCATCTATCTGGCATCTGAAATCAACAAAGGCGCCGGTGATGAGTTGGCCCTGGCCGATATCCTGGTGGAATATGTTGAAAAAATGACAACCCAGGCGGCCGCCAAGGCCGGTGAAGAAGGTATTGATGACGATACCCACCTCAGAAGCGTTGTCAACAAAGTTGAATCCACCCTGTTGGAGCAATTGGGCAAGCTGAATGTGGGCGACGATGTCCTGGCGCGGATGGAAAGTCGCATCAACGAACGCATGGATTCCATTTTGGACAAAATGCGGGTTGAATGGCTCAACACCCAGGCCGGCACCACTCGCCAAGAGAAACAAAAACAGCTTTCCGTGCTTCAAACGTTGGAGCACAGTGTTGATGAAGATGAAGCGCTATCGGAAATATTGAAATTGGTGCGGACCAAGGTCGAAACCGGCGATATCGAAGAGAATAACTTCAGTCAGATCGATGCCGAAATCACCCGGCAGCGCAGCCGTTTGAAAAATAAGGAAAAAACCAATGAAATCCCCGAAGGTGTTTTAAATTCCGGTGAACTGATGTTTCTTTTGGAAAAAGAGATCGCCAGAGCGAATCGTTACAACGCCCCCTTTTCCGCTCTGGCCTTATCTTTTGTCAGCGCCACGCCAAAAATGAAAGCTCTCCGGGAAATGGTCGCAACCGATGCCATTATGGCGGCCGCCCTTGAAAAACTGGCCGGCACCATCCGGGAAGTCGATTATATCGGGCAAATCGGCAAAAACAAAATGGTGGCCATTCTGCCGATGATCGCCTATCCGGCCGCCAAGTCGGCCTTGGGCCGGGTGATGAACATGCTGCACGCCAAGCCGCTGCGTGTGCACGATGTTCCCGTGGAGTTGCGTGTGGCCGGTGTGGCGGCGGAGTTCAAAGCCGATCAGACGCCGGACGCCCGGACCTTTGCAAAGCAACTCTCCAACCAGCTCATGGATATGGTGGCGCGGATCAAGAACATCCAGGTGCTGTTTTAACCGGTTTGCCCCGTCAGCGGCCCAGCCCGGCCATTTACCTTACCGCCCCCTTCAGCTCGACACCATCTGTTTCAGCCGTGACAACACCTGCCAGGAAAAGGCCTCCCGCTGGCAGGGAAAAATGGCATTGTTGGTGAAAATGGGGTCGGCCTCCAGGTCATAGCGCGATATGGCCACGGCCGCTTTCCATAATCGCGTGTGGGGAATAGGGGTATAATGGGCCAGCACCGGAGTTATTCCAGCCTCCTTGACCAACGCAATGGAGGCTTCGATGCCGTCAACGGCCTGCCCCGGAAGCCCTACCAGCAAATAGGCCCCGATCTGATCCGCAGCAAACCCGGCGGCCTTGAGTATCCCCACAGCCCGGACAAACTCCATGCGGGTCACTTTACAATCCAGGCCGCCGCGCTTTTCAAAATCCGTGGTCTCCAATCCCAGTCGCAGGGTATGAAAACCGGCCGCTTTCATCAAACGCGCCGACGCTGCCGTGACAGCCGGAATGTGAATGGCGTTGGGTGTGTGCAAACAGATGGGCAACCGCCGCTTGGCAATCCCCTCCAGAATGGGAAGGGCGTGGTTTTGGGCGTCCATTAAAAGGGCGTCATCGTAAAAAGCAAAGTCTGTCGCGCCATATTTTCCATGCCAATGGACAATCTCTGCAATCACCCCATCGGGAGCGCGCCTGGTCATTGACGGCTCCAGATAACGGGAAGCGCAATAGGTGCATGTAAATGGGCAACCCCGACTGGTCAAAACAGGAACATAGTTGATCCTGTGCTGCAGATCCAGGGCCGGATAGGGCCATGCATTCCAGTCACTCAGATCGGATTTACCCCCCGATTCATATCCGGTATGGCGTTTGACCAGGTCCAACAGCGACTCGCCGCGATCCGTAACAACCTCATCCGCACCGCTGTGTTTGCGGGCGTGATCCGTGCACAACCGTGCATAGACGCCGCCCAAAATCAGGGGCGCCTTGGGATGGACCGCTTTAATCATCCTGATGGTCTCGAAAACGCCGGGGTACCAATAGGTCATCAAAGAGGAGACCAGCACCAGGTCAGGTGCGTCCAACGCCTTTAAATCCTCACAAAACCAGGCCGGCTCAATGCCGTAGCGACTGTAAGAGCGTTTTATTTCTTCGAGGCCTTTGGGGTGGGCAATGGGCTGCTTGCGATAGGGCCCCCGGCCATGGCGGGCGCGGGGATCGGCGCAAAGCCCCGCCTTGGGATGAAAACGGTCCAGGCAGTCGATGTAAGAGACCCGCAGGCCATGGTCGCGCAAGACAGCCGCCAGGCTTAGCAATCCATATGGCTTGGCCCAGTAATCGTAGGCCGCGAAATCATGTATCCAGGGATTGACCAGAAGGATATGGGGGAGATCTGTATTCTTTGGCATATTGGTGTGATCAGCTAATAGCAGGGAAGCAACCCGCGGCGCTGCGGT
>JBFFHG010000151.1:0-7069 GCA_041557055.1 Desulfosarcinaceae bacterium | reverse complement strand
GATCCTGAGACCGCCAAGCTATACCATGAATACTTTCCGAAAGTTGACGGTTTCCATGCTGTTTCGAAGGCCATTGCCTGTCAGGCAGGTCTTTGGGGTGCCCAAAAGGAAAAGATTAAATTAATTGCTTATAATGTTGATAGATTGTTTTCCTTGCTTCAGTTACAGCGCAGTTATGATAGTAATGATTTTAATGTATCAATATACAAAATCAGCTCTGAAATTAGAGATAAATCAATTCATGAGATAAGGCCGGTGTTTGATAACTTTATGCTTGATTTACTGTCGAGTGCCCGTGGGGTTCAGACAGCGGAAGTTTATTCATATGGATTGTTTAAGGATACAGGAATTGAACTTAGTAAAAGATTCAAAAGATATTTCTTTGCTCGAATTGAGGAATTCATAGCAAGGAATACTAATCTCAACATGAAACATTCGTTGTACGATTTGGTCGCAAATACTGGATCTGTCAATGGTTTTCATATCGAGCATATTTTAGCCCAGAATCGTGAAAATAAGAAGATCTTCAATAATGACGAAGATCTGTTCGAGCGTGAAAGAAATCGCCTTGGTGGCCTCTTATTACTGAAAGGCAAAGATAATATATCAAGCAACAATGAGACTTATCTGAATAAGCTCAAATCATATGCGAATACCTTGTATTGGAACGAAACACTCCGAGAAGATAGTTATAAATCCAAATTAGATTTCACGAACATGATTAACAAACACAAGTTATCTTTTAGGCCAATGAGTGAATTCGGTCCCACTGAACTTGAGGAGAGGCATAAGCTGCTTTTTAATATGTCAAAAAAAATATGGGAATAATGATTTCCATACTCTTATCCAAGTCCGCTTCAGCTTGTGGTATCAATACAAATCCACACGCGCCGTCCAGAAGTTGGTGCCTGTATAGACCGCCTTGATCCGTTCACATCTCCGACACATCAACCCAATCTCCGGTAAGTAATTGGCGCAACCCGAGGCTGTTTGCCTCACAAAAACGTCAATACCGGAGACCAAATGGGCCGCGCAAGTATTGCCTATACCAACAAGGATTATGAATCGATCCAACAGGAGTTGCTGGCAAAGATCCCGCAGTTGACAGACCGCTGGACCGATTTCAACCATTCCGACCTCGGCGTGGTGCTGCTGGAACTGTTCTGTGGTATCGGAGATATGCTGGCATATTACTTGGACGTACAGGCCGCCGAGGCCTTCCTACCGACGGCCCGGCAACGGCAGAATGTCATTGACCTGTGCAAGCTCATCGGATACCGGCTCGATACACCTGTGGCAGCCACCACAACGCTTCGATTCAGCCTGTCCGCGCCTTTAAGCACGGACTTGGTCGTTCCGGCCGGAACCGTCTGTCGCGCCTTGTTGGACAAGGGCCAGGCTGATTATGAAACCGTTGAGGACGGTCTGATTCCCCACGGGGTTCTGACGGTAAGCGTTCCCGCACGGCAAGGAATTCGCCATACAGAAACCTTCACCGCCATCGGCCAACCCTCTCAGCGCTTTCAGTTAACAAGTGAGACCATCGCCCAAGGTTCGATAAGGGTAAGCATCGGGCAGGAAACCTGGACCGAAGTCGACCATTTTCAGGAAAGCGCCCCTGACAGCCTGCATTTCATGGCCGATACAGACGCCCTGGATGTTACCACCGTCATTTTCGGGGACGGCCAAAACGCTGTCGTGCCACAACAGGGCACCGAGATTACGGTCGGCTATCTTACGACCATCGGTGAAAAAGGCAATCTTGCTCCCGGTCGCATTGCCCAGATCCTAACACCGGTCTACAACGACGGCGTGCAGATTCCATTATCCGTAACCAACCCGGTTCCGGCCACCGGCGGCGCCTCTCGAGAAACCATCGAGCACGCCCGACGGCAGGCGCCGGCCGAGCTGCGCACGCTCTGGAAAGCTGTCACATTGGAGGATTACAAGGCGCTGGCCGAGGGCTTTCCCGGTGTGGCCAAGGCCCAGGTGATGGATACAAACGATTGCCAGAACATCTGCTATTACAATGTTCACCTTGCTATCGCTCCCGACGGCGGTGGGCTGCCTTCGGCACTTCTCAAACGCAATCTGGCTGATTTTCTGGAACGACGCAAGGTCATCACCGTCGAGGTCAACCTCTTCGATCCCATCTACCGGCCGATCGATATTGACGCCGAGGTGTACGCCTGGCCGGGCGAGGCCCTGGAAAACGTGCGCAGCCGTATCGAGTTCCAGCTTACCGAATTTTTCGCCTTTGACCGAGTCGGCTTCGGCCAGACCATTCACCAGTCTGACCTGGTATCCCTGATCGACGGCGTGCGGGGAGTCAGCCACCTGAAAATGTATGCCCCGCGCCAGGATATTGAATTGCGCGCAGGTGAGATCCCGGTGCTCGGTAACGTCAATCTCGAGCTGCGGAGGGCGAAGTGATGTCCGATTGGTTCAAGAACAACCTGATCGGCCTATTGCCGCCGCTCTATGTCAACAATGACGAGCACGGCGACCTGCGCACCTTCCTGATGCTGCCAGCCGGGACCCTGGATGAGCTCAAGCAAGCGATCGACGAATTCCCCACGATTTTTGATGTCGATCGCTGTGATGAGCGCTTCCTGCCTTTGCTGGCGAAGATGGTGGGTTCTCAAATAGACGGCACACGCTCCCCGGAATACCAGCGCCGGCGCATCCAAGAAGCCGTGGAGATTTACCGGCGCAAGGGCACCATTCCGGCTATGCGACGCGATCTGGCTGCACAGGGCTGGCAGGGTGAACTTGATGAGACGTTTCGTTCGGCGCTGCGCTTAAATTCCCGGTCTCAAGTGGGCCGATCCAAGCTGGCCGGGCTGGTGTTCAGCCTCGGCGTCTTCCGCGTGGTGTGTAAAAACCAGACAGACGGACTGCGCCAGGCCCTGGTCTTCCATCACCCGGCCGGCACCCGCTGCTTCTGGCTGCAAATGCTGGATGAATATATGGATGGTGGCGCGGATATGCGGTTCGACCAACTCGATTTGGTTCGCCGGACGGCCCTGGCCTTCATGGACGAAGCATTTGTCTTGGGCCGCTCGTCGCTGGGATCGTGTCGCCATTTGACCAACAAGCAGCGTGTCCGAGAATTCATGCAGCTGACCAGCACGGTCGAAATGCTGCCCGAAATCGAACTGGCGACAATCAAGGTCGCCCGCTTTCACGGCCGGAAGGACCGCATGCGGTTAAACCTTCGGATGCTCAATGATCGGCGTCTGCCCAATACCAGCTCAAGGGAAGATCGCGTTATATTCTGCACACCTATTTACACCGGCTGGGATTATCAGCAGGAGGTGCTGAAATCGCGGTTCGGTCTTGGCAACGATCCGCTCAATCGTCATGCTTTGCCCTTAGCTGATGCCGCGCTGCGGTATTGTTTCAGGCAAAAGGATTTCTTTTTTCAAAGCCAAACTGAACCTGCGGAAAGCGCCTCCGGCAAGCACAATGTCGATCATTACGCCGAAGCCCGCGGGCGGCGTTGCTTTCAGCTCGGCCGTGCACGGCTCAACGGCGATGTCGTGCTCGATGCCATCCGGGCAGGCAAAGGCAAAATTCTTTTAACGGTTTCGGCCAGCTGCAGCGCCGACGTGACTGCGGCCGCCGATCTGCTCAACCGTTGGCCCCATCGATCCCCCGTGTTCCGGCTCAACGCGAACGCCCTGAACAACCGGTACCTCAGCGATGCGAACCTGACCGGTATGCGGGCCGCGCTGGAAGTCTACGTGGACACGGGGGATCTTCGGGGCTGTCGTATCGAAACCCTGAAACTCAACGGCCGGCCGCTCAACACCACTGGCCTGCGCCTGTCCGTTGACCGCACCCGGCCCATGCGCATCAACCGCATGCGGGTGAACCAGGCGGGCTTTCGCCGGTCGCAACCGTCCTATCGCTGGTTGTTTCGCCAGCAAGATCTGCTCACCGAAAACCAGGCCGGTTTCGAGGCGGCTGCAAACAATTACCGTGTGACGCAGTGGCCGGCCTAAAGGAGAAATGATGACCATCCGCTTTTATCTCGATGAAGCTTTGACCCAGCAGGTTTCGGAAGGAGATTTTTCCAACCCCGAGGCCGACAGCTACGACGGCACCGATGGCGATATCAAGGACCGCCGGATATTCGTGGCCAACGAGCAGACCCGCCTGGTTGCGGCGATCGACGCGGTCCAGACCGGCATCACCCTGGCCGAGGCGCGTTTTGCCGATGGCGAGTTGATCATCGTGGACGGCGAGCAGATGCAGATCGAATCCGGCGGCGGGACCACCAATCCGACTGTCCTGCGCGGTATCGGCAATACCACCGTCGTAGCCCACAACGCGGATGCATCGGTCTATTCCGGTTACGACTACACAGGGCTTGTGATCGATCCCATCGACGAAATCGGAACCGACGAATCGGTCTGGTACCGCTTGGCGTTTACTCAGGGCGAACTGGACGCCGCCGTCCAGAGCGCGCCGCTCAATCTGGGCGACAAGCCCCATGACCAGACCATTTCCTTCTGGCGGCGCTGCACGGTGCTGGCCGGAACGCCGGTGCAAAACAAACTGGACATCAAGCTGCGCCTGACCGGCACGCAGAACCCGATTTTATAAGGAGACAGATCCATGGCCTATCACAGCATCCAGGGCACGGCACACGGTCGGCTCGACTTGCTCAACCAAATCAAGGATTTCCTGGTCACAACCGTCGGCTGGACCCTGCACGACGACCAGTCGGCCGATGCCCAGCCCTATTACGTTTTTAAATCCGTGGGCGAATCCGGTGCTGAAGACATCTACCTGCAATACAGGATCTCCACCAGTTCCGGCCGGCTCCAGGTGGCCGCTTTCCAATACTGGGACGCAGCCGCCCACAGCGGAGTGAACGAAGGCTCTTCAAGCAGCCAGACCTATATCCGGCTGGAGGACAGCGCCGATTTCATCTTCTGGCTTTTTGCCGACAGGGATCATCTTTTCGTGGTGACCAAGCTGCTCTCCAGCTACTACGGCCAGTACGGCGGCTTGCTCAAACGCTTCTGGTCCGCGGCCGTGGCCCTGACCCAGCAAGCGGCGGCCGCTGGCAGCGATGTCGTCGTACAAGTCAACGATGCCACGATTTTTATACCCGGCGAGTACTACGTGATTAAGGACGATGCCGGCATCGAGCGCATCCGGATCACCGCCGTCGATACAAGCGCCACACCAAACACCGTGACCATCGAAAGCCTGACCAATAACTACGCCGCCGGTGCCAAGATCGGCGAAGATCCCCAGCCGGTGATGGTAGGCGTCTACAACTCGCCCGGCTACTTTTACGCCGTCAACAAGTTCGACGGCTGGAGTTCGGCCTCCGGCCAGCAGGGCCACTGCGGCGCGGCCAACGGCGGACTGCAGGGCGAGACCGACCCGGAGATGCGTTACGGCACCACGCTCCTGTTCCCCTGGCTGGCCTCTATGTACAGCGCCGCTTACCAGGAGCTGCGCGGTGAGCTCATCGAGGTCTATGCCACCGGCGGCGGCAACGTCGCCTCGGAAGACACCATCGAGATCGGGACCGATGTCTACCGGGTCTTCAACCTGTACAGCGGCGGCTGGTGCGCGGTGAAGGAGTAATACGCAATGGCAACCGTACCCGGAAAAATGAAAACAATCGAAACCGTCAAGGGTAAGTACCACCCCCAGACGCTGGCGTCCCTGCCGCGCGGCAAGGCCCTCAAGCTTAGCGGAAGGATCCGCTGTGGCCGCGCATAAGGGACAACTTGCGGACATTGCTGTCCGCAAGGGAATTCGGCATCCCCAGGCGCTGACGGTTTTGCCTTCTCGGCTTGGCTCGCTGTTCGAGCTGTTCACGGAGATCCCGGCACGCCGCACGGTGATGTTGTGGGCCGACAGCGCTGTCCGGGTCACCCATCAAGCCGAAGCCGTATCGGATCTGTCGGTGCGCGTTACCAACCATCTGCACCGGGAGCCTGATCTTCAACTGGTGATCTTCGGTCGCAAGGGCTTCGACTGCGATACCGCAGTGCGCGTGGTTCGCCCGGTTGAATGGCAGTTCGACACAAGCATCCGATCGTTCGGCCACCCGGCCGTCCAAATGGATACGGCCCAGCGTATTACCGTACCGGCGGGCCTGCTGGCCGATGCCCGGCAGGTCATCTTCGCGGTGCTCATCGACCAGGATCACGAGATTCAAACCTAAGGAGAAAACAACATGGCATTGGGACTGATCGTCAAAACCGGCCGCATCCTGACGGCCAAACTGCTTCTCGGCCAGGCCGTGGAGGGCATCACGCATTGCGCCATCGGTGACGGGGACGCGACCTTCACTGATCCGCAGAACCCACCGGCGCCCGAGATCGGCCAGGGCGGCCTGCGCCACGAATGCGCCCGAAAGCGCTACTACAAACGCACCTTCTTAAAGGAGGACGCCCAGGGCGCCTTGGTGGTCAACGGCGTGCACTACCTGGAGACCGGCGAGGAGACCAACATCATCGGCGTTTATTTTCGCTTCGAGGAAGCCGAGGCCAACGGCATCGCCATCCGCGAGTACGGCTTTTTCGGCGGCGACGTGCAGTACGTGGCAAGCGTCACCGGCGACCTGGCCATGGGCGGCGTGTTCCACCAGGACACCAACCCGGCCGGAGAGGTCCTGCGGCCCGGCTACCTGTACGAGGTAAAGAACATCCCTGACTTTAACAAGATTTCCGACACCCGGGTGGAACTGGTCGGGATCATCAAGATTTAACTTAAGAGGAGTGATTTATGAGCATCTCACGCGAAACATTCGATCCGGCCAAGAACTACAAGCGCATTCGCTACCACCAGGACCGGGACCTTCTGGACTCGGAGCTCAACGAGCAGCAGGAGATCATCAATTTCGAGCGCCGCAAGATTGCCGACATCCTTTTCAAGGAAGGCTCGATTTTAAGCGGCCTGGAGGTCACCGCGGCCGCCAACGTGCTGACCCTTTCACCCGGCGTGGTTTACATCGACGGTCACATCGAGCAGGTCGCCGGCGCCGTGCTGTCCTACGATCCGGCCACCACCAGCGGGGCCGACTACGTCTATGTGG
>JBFFHG010000150.1:0-7073 GCA_041557055.1 Desulfosarcinaceae bacterium | reverse complement strand
GTCAAAGAAACCACCGGCAAAAACCGCATGCAGGCCCATTATGCCAAGTTTTTAAAGCCTATCGGAGAAGAAAACAGCGAACCTGTGGACCCGGCCGCCCTGAACGCCGAGGATTTTATCGACCTGATTGGCGGCGCCATGGAACTCGCCCTTTTGGACAGGTATGCCCGGGTGGAAAAGTCCCGCAAGGGCGGTGCCAGAAAAAGCGTGATGGAGGCCATCGGCAAACAGGCCGCCGAGATCCGGGCCATCGATGACGCCAAAAAGGGGCAGGCATAAATGGCCGACACCACCCAGACCCAGGTGCTGGCCATCGCCCCGGAGCTTGCCGATGCGGCGGCCGAAGCCTGGAGTATCGTGCTGGCCGATGCGGCCTTGCAGGTGGGGGCCAACTGGGGCCGTAAGCAGGAGATCGGGCAACGGTACCTTGCCGCCCATCGACTGACCATGATTGCCCGTTCGGACAAGGGCGGCGCCATTACATCTGAAAGAACCGGCGATGTCGCCACCTCCTATGCTGCAGCCGGTGGCGAGGACTACAGTGAGACATCCTACGGCCGGGAGTTCGAACGCATCAAACGCGGCACGGTGGCCGGCTTTATGACGGTGGTCCCATGATCAAACCAAGAGTGCATATCAAAGACAGCGGCATGGAAGAGTTTACCCAGCGGGTCAAGAATCTGAAAGGTTCGGTGGATATCGGCGTCTTCGGCGACAAGGACAGCGAACAGGTGATCATCGCCGGCGCCAACGAGTTCGGCACCCACCGGGCCGGCAGGAACCATAACATCACGATCCCCCAGCGCTCGTTTTTGCGCAGCACCCTGGACGAAGGAAAGGCGGCAACCAGAAAGCAAATCGACAAGGCCAAGATTGATGTGGTCACCGGCAAGATAGACAAGAAGAAGTTTCTGGCCCGGCTGGGCCTGTGGTTCGAAAACAAGGTCAAAGCCAGGATCCTGGCGGGCGGCACGCCCTTTATCGAAAATGCACCGTCAACCGCCCGGGCGAAAATGGACCGTGGCAGACAGTGGCCCCAGCCGCTCAACGACCAGGGGCGTTTAAGGCAATCGATCGCCAACCGGGTGAACGAATGAAGCTGGATGCAGAACAAATCACGGTTACAAGGAGGGCCCAAGGCAGCTATGTCTCAGGCCGCCATGTACCGGGCAGCGATCAGGACTTTGAGGCGGCCGCCAACATCCAGCCCCTTAACGGCGCCGAGCTGTTGCAACTGGCCGAAGGCGACCGGCAACGCGAAGTAAACAAGATTTACACCGCCTTTGCCCTGGCCAACAGTGATGTGGTCACCCGGGCCGACGGCATCCGGTACGAGGTCCAGGCCGTGGAAGACTGGACCGCTTTTCATCAACCCCATTTCAAGGCGCGGCTGATGCGCATGGAGGAGCAATGATGCAGCGGCTGGCCATTGTCATGGAAGACGCCATCGTGGCTTTCATCGAGGCCGTGCAGGCCGACGCCACGGCGGTCTGGGCCAATCAGGACGGCCCGCGCCCTGCCCGGCCCTTTATGGTCCTGGACATCATCTCCGGCCCCCAATCCGTCGGTCCGGCCGAAGAGCGTTACAAAGCGGCTGATACCTACACCTACGGTATCAGAAAGCGCGGCACGCTCAACATCCGGGTGCATGCCGATGACGCCCTGGTGCGGGCCGCATCAATCGAAAACGCCCTGGAGCTTCCCAGCCGCACCGGCATCCTGCAGGCGGCCGGCATCGCGGTCTGGGGCGGCGACGGTGCGCGCGACATCACCGAGCTGATGGACACGGCCCATGAACCGCGGGCGAGCCTGGATCTTTTTCTGTCCTGGCCCGAACCGGCCGACGATACGCCCGGCGAGATCCGCAGCGTGCATGCAACCGGTGAAGTGGACAGTATAACCGTCGATCAAACCATGGATATCGAAGAGGAGTAAAACTATGGGCACCCAACTTTCCGACATCGTACAGGTCAATATCACCAGAGAGACGGCCAAGATCACCCAGGCCGGGTTCGGCACGGCCCTGATCTTCGGACCGCTGACAGAATTTACCGACCGGTACCGGATCTATAATTCCATCGAGGCGGTGGAGGCCGACTTTGAAACAACCTCCGAGCAGTGGAAGGCGGCCGCGGCCCTGTTTTCCCAGCAGGTCAGCCCCGAGCGGGTGGTGATCGGCGATCGCGACACGGTTGAAGCCCTGGGCGACGAACTGTCGGCCATGCAGGCCGAGTACGGCGACTGGTACGCGCTGATCCTGACCCGCCAGGGCGCGGAGGCGGATCAACTGGCCGATATCGCCGCGGCCGCGGCCTGGATCGAAGCGCGCAGCAAGATCCATATCGGCTGCATCGACCAGGCCTCCATGCTCACCGACGCTGCCGACGATATCGCCTCCACCTTGCAGGCGGCCGCCTATGAGCGCACGGCGGTGATGTACAGCGCCGATCACGCCAATTACCCGGAAGCGGCCTGGATGGGACGCTGTCTGCCCGAGGATCCCGGATCGATCACCTGGAAGTTCAAACAACTGTCCGGCATCAGCGTGGACGAGCTGACCCCCACCCAGGTGGCTTACCTGAAAGCCAAAAACGCCAGCTTCTACGAGCAGGTGGCCGGCTACAACATGATCTCGGGCGAGGCGGTGACGGCCTCGGGCGAGTTCATCGACATCATCCGCGGCACGGACTGGCTGCAGGCCCGCATTGCCGAAGGGGTGTTCTATCGGATGATCAATGCCGACAAGATCCCGTTTACCGCCCAGGGTATCGCGGTCATAGAAAACGAGATCCGCTATCGTCTGGAAAAAGGGGTCGATGTGGGCTTGCTGGTCGACGGCAGCATTGTCATTACATCGCCGGATATCGCCGATGTGGACCCGCTGGAAAAATCCCGGCGCTTTTTGAACAACATGCGGTTTACGGCCCGGCTTGCCGGAGCGGTGCACAAAACGTCGATTGCCGGCAAGTTGACCCTTTAAAGACCAATAAATTCGATCGCAAAGGAAACCCGTCATGCCTAATGAAGTAAAAACATACGATCCCGGACAGGTCAGCGTCATCATCGGCGGCACGATCATCAAAAGCTGGAACAAGATCGTGGTGGCCAAGGACGAAGACGACTGGACGTTCGCCGCCGGCACCTCCGGAGAGGTGACGCGCACCAGGAACCTGAACCGGCTGGGCGCCATCACCATCACCTTGCCCCAGACCAGTCGGGACAATGGGACATTGAGCGCTTTTTGCGTATCCGGCGGCCTGCTCTCGTGCATCATAAAGGATGCATCGGGCTATTCGCTTTACGTCATGCCCGAAGGCACGGTGGTCAAACCGGCCGCAAGCGAGTTCGGCAAAGAATCCGGCGAGCGCGAGTGGGCCATCAAGGGCAGCATCGTGGAAATGACCGTGGGAGGTAACTAAATGCGCAATCCGGTGGAAGTAAAAATCGACGGCGAGCAGTACACCTTTTGCCAGATGCCGCCCAAGCGGTCATTAAAATTGATGACGCGGATCATCCGCATCATCGGCGCACCTTTGGGGGCCGCCTTTAACGGGATCAAGGCCGGCGGCGCGGATATCGGTTCGGTGATGGATTCGGATATCGATGTGTCGATGATCGTTGCCGCGCTTTGCGATCGCCTGGACGAAAACGAGGTCGAGGCCATCGTTGACGAACTGCTTTGCCAGGTGCTGCATGCGGGCAGGGGCGAGGTTTCCAAACAGTTCGATGTCATTTTTGCCGGGCGCCTGCCCCATCTTTTCAAGGTGCTGGCCCAGGCCGTCAAGGTGGAGTACGGCGATTTTTTAGCCGCAATGCCCGACCTGAGCGGATGGCTTCCAAAGGCGGGTACGACCCAGGCGTCACAAACATAAACTGGTATGTGTGGCGGCCCGTGCTGGAGCGGATCGCCACCCTGTACGAGGTGGAGACCCATTGGTCGATCGATGACCTGGCCGATGCCCACGAGGCCCTGGATATCAAACAAGAAGCGCAGGCCAAGGCTGCGGAAAGTATAAAACGCCCATGAAACTCAGAGACCTGTTTGTCAGCATCGGCTTTGACGTGGACGACAAGGCCCTGGGCCGCCTCGATCAGGGGTTGCGCCGGACCAAGGGCCTGATCGTGGCCGTGGGCGCGGCAGCCGTGGCCTCGGCCGGCATGCTCTACACCATGGCCAAGTCCGTGGCCGATACCGGAGATAATGCAGCCAAGACGGCCGATAAACTGGGGGTGGGCATCGAGGCGCTGCAGGAGCTGCGCTATGCGGCCGAACTGTCCGGCATCGCCCAGAACAATTTCGATACGGCCCTGCAGCGCATGACCCGCCGGGCGGCCGAGGCGGCCAGGGGAACGGGTGAGGCAAAGGACGCCTTGCGAAAGCTCAACGTGACGTTGACAGACGGACAAGGGCGCATGCGCCGATCCGAGGATCTGCTGTTCGATATCGCCGACGGCCTGGCCAAGATCGATGACCCGGCCCGCCGGGTGGCGCTGGCGTTCAAGCTTTTCGATACCGAAGGCGTGGGCATGATCAACATGCTGGCCAAAGGCAGCAACAGCCTGCGGGACATGCGCGTGGAGGCCCGGCGACTGGGTGTCGTGCTCAGCGAGCGGACGGCACGGGATGCCGAATTGTTCCGGGATGAGTTGCTGCGCGCCACCTCTTTGCTCCTCGGATTGAAAAACGCCGTTGGCGCGGTTTTACTGCCTGTCTTCAACAAACTCATGATTCAGTTTCGCCAATGGGTGATGCTCAACCGCCAGGTGATAAAGACCAGGCTCGACCAGTTTCTTAAAGGCCTGATTCTTATCATCGGCGCGCTGTACCGGGCAGTATATGGCGCGGGTGCGGTTCTTTGGGACATGGCGCGGTATCTGGGCGGCGTTGAGCGCGCGTCCAAAGCGGCCGCATGGGCCATCGGGTTATTTGGCGGTGCCTACATTCTGACGGCCATCGGTAATCTGACAATGGGGATTATGGGGCTGGTCAGCGCCGTCAAGGTTTTTGGAAACACGGCCATGGTCGCCTGGGTCAAGGCCGCCTGGCTGCCGCTGCTGGTGGGGGCTGCGGTGGCGGCGCTGATTTTGATTCTGCAGGATCTTTACACCTACTTTACCGGGGGCAATTCTGTGGTTGGCGTGCTGATTGAAGCATTTGAAAAGAAGTTTCCCCGGGCCTTTGCCGTGGCGGCCTTTTACGTGGGTTATTTGGTCGACCTGATCAAGGGGCTCAACGCTTTTCTTGCCGGGACCATGGATTACATCACGGGCCTTCTGACCCTGGACTGGGGTCGCATGACAAGGGCCGCCCAGGAGATGTTCGCCGCCTTTAATCCGCTGATCGAGCGCTGGAAGGCCATCATGGCCCTGGCCGTGGATTTTGTCATTGCAAAAATCCAACCCCTGCTTGATCTGCTCCAGAACGTGCGCGACTGGCCGCCCCAGCTGGCCGCGGCCGTCAAAAGCGGCCTGGCCGATATGAAAAGGGCCATCGAGCCCTATGTGCAGTGGCTGATGGAAAAGATCCGGCCGGTTGTCGATGCCATTGAAAAGGTGCGCGGATGGGTATCGGACAAAGGGGATGCTATCTGCGACAAGGTCGGCGGTGCTTGGAACAAAGCCAAAGAGATGGTGGGCCTTGGACCTTTGACCGGCGCCGGTATCTCCTATGCCCCGGCGCGCGCGGTCAACGATGTGCGCATCAACGCCCCGGTAACGGTCACCGTGCCCGAGGGCACGCCGCCCGAGGCGGTGGGTCGGGCCGTGCAGCAAGGGGTTTCAGACGGTATCGCCAGAATGCTGCGCGACACCGCCCTGGCCACCGAGCCCCGGGTGGAGTACTGAGCCCATGGCCTTTGAACAGATCTTCGAACGGTTCATCCCCCGGCGCGTCACTTTGCAATACAGTGACGCCGCGGCCCAGCGCACTTTGCTCAAGATCGACTGCACCGCGGCCGAAGAGCTCAGCCTGGAGGCCCAGGCCACCATGCACGAAGTTGAAGACGGGTCGCAAATTTCAGATCACGTCATTAAAAAAGGACGGACCCTGCAGGTCGAGGGGATCATCAGCGACACCCCGATCAATTTGACGGCCGCGCTGATCGGCAATGCGGCGGGCCTTGCCGGTTCAACTGCCGACGGCGCTGCCGGCAAAATTTCAATTGCGGGCGCGGTGGTCATGGCCAATCTGGCATTGTCCGGTTCGGCCAAGCCCTCCAAGGCGGCCCTGGATATTTTCGAGGAGATCTATGCCAATGCAACCCCGTTGACCATTATCGCAGGCCTTTCGACCTATACCGACATGGTGATGGAGCGATTTTCCGCGCCGCGCAACGCGGCCAATGCCGGCGCCCTGGTCTTTAAAGCCGCCTTTCGCCAGGTGACCATCATCAGCGGCCGGCGCGTAACGATCCCGGACGATGCCAAAAGCGAGGATGTCAAAGACCTTTCGGCAACCGAGCAGCAGCTGGGCGCCAAACAGGGCCAGTACCTGGATGAAAACAAGACCGCCAAGGCCGCTTCCTGGGCTTACCGGCTGATCTGGGGGGACAACTGATGGGCTACATCGAGCTTCCGGTAACCGCCGACACCCTGCATCAAAGCTTTTCGGTGCAGCTGGACGGCGCGCTCTACCGGATCCGGCTGCGCTACAACATGCGGGCCGGCTGCCGGGCGCTGGATCTGGCCGACGCGACGGCAACCCCGCTTTTGTCGGGTATCGCCGTTCGGCTGGGGGTCGACCTTCTGGCCCAGTATTCGGATGACCGCTTTCCGCCGGGAAAGCTTTTTGCCATGAACTGGGTCGATGAATACCGGGAACCGGACCGGGACAATCTGGGAAGAGATGTCTTCCTTGTATATGAGGAGGCTGATTAATGGAGCGGCTCTGGCAGCGCAATGTGGCCGTGACCTTCGGCGGCAGGCACAGCGGTGATGCTGTGAAGTTCGACGGTCTGCGGGTGATCTTCCAGGTGGAGAAGAATTCAGAATCCAATGCCAATACGGCCAAGATCTCGATCTTTAACCTGAGCGCCAAAGGCCGGGCGCTGGCCGAACGGCAAAAGGCGATCGTG
>JBFFHG010000149.1:0-7092 GCA_041557055.1 Desulfosarcinaceae bacterium | reverse complement strand
CAGCTTGTCCTTCCTTGACTAAATATTCAACACGCTTACCAGGAATCCCTAACTTGATCTCAACTTCAAGTCCTAATTTATGTATCACATGTTTAAAAATATCAATAGCGACGCCCTTCATATTTCCCTGTTCATCATAAAATCCTAAAGGATACGCTTCAACATCAACAAATTTATAAGTTTCAGCATGGATTTCATTTGTCCATGAGATCACAGAAATTATTAACCCAATTCCAATTAGACATTGTTTAAACATAAATAGCCCTCCAATTTTAAATGCAATGTCATTAACCTCGTGGTGTGAAATACGGCGTAACCACTTGAATATACAGCAACATTGCTTTATTTTTAAGGATCGACATGATTCAATAACAACAATCGATTATCGTCAGGAAAGGAGCATATCATGTCGAAAATTATTCCTAATGTTGGTGACGTTGGCACGAAACCTGATTTTCAATACATGTGCCAGGGCAATGAAGACTTGCCCCTTGACTTCTTGACTTTTTTTCCACGCAGATTGCTATACCTTTCCGCGTGTCGTCTCTGCAGCAAGGTGTATATCTCATGCTGTGCTACTTTTTCCCATATTTTGTGAGCATTTGCTTATACCGGTGTTCCTGATACATCGCTGCAACAATTCGTTTCAGGATATCCCGCGTACTCTGGGGCAGTCCTTTTCGCACAAAGATCCATTGTTCCTTGTCAGGCTCAATTATGATGACGTCTCCAAAATCGTCTGGCGTCAGCCCAAGTTCCTGATTCATCGCATAGACAAGCCCATGGTTCTTTCCCTGAGCATATTTCCATTCGGGCAAGCTCTTGAGTTGGGATATTGTACGTCTGTGTATTCCAGTCCCAATGCGTCGGCAGGACTTGCCCGCCAGGCTTCAGAACGCGATAGATCTCAGCTTGCAGCGCTTTTTTGTCCTTGATGCATTCGAGGGTATCGATCGTTACAAATACGTCGAATGAGGTATCGGGAAACGGCAACTGCTGGACAAAACGCTCACAGATAAACTCTGCACTCGGATAACGTGCCGCCGCTATCGCAATGGATTTTTCCATGCGTGGTACCCTACCAAACGCGACTTTGCCCCGACCGTTTTTGAAAGTGGTTCGCGAAAATCGCCCTGTCCGCAACCGAAATCAAGCACCTGGCAGTCGCGGTCTTGAGCGAGTTTCAGGATGTTTGGCGCTTTCGAAAATAGACGCGTCTTCATTAACGTTCACTCTGCATAACAAGTGATTGTATGAATCTGGATATCATCACCTCTGTGGTGTTATCCAACTGGTTTTAGGGTGTATGTCAAAATGAATATTGCGTCTTGTCAAATCCTGTAACATCTTGCCAATGGCACAACAGTTCCGGCTGTCTCATAACCAAAAGCTCCTGGGCCTTAACACATTCTTTTTGGGTAGCGCTGTAAGACAAACGGACCGGTCTGATTCCAAAGCCGCTGAACACCTTGCGCATTTGCGGATGATCGTTGATGTTGAGAATGAAACGGGATTTGAGGCCAGCGAGAGTGTCAGCCGATTGTAGTATGGGGCCTTGGAATAGGGCGGGTCAAGAAAAAACATTGATAAGACTTTTTCCATTGAATGAAACTCACGGCACCAACTCATCACACAACACGGTGAAGCCAAAGCGGTTTTGCAGGATATCGAAGAATACGATCGCATCCAGCAGGCTATGGGCTTTGTTGCAACGGGTGGCGCAAGGACAAAACGATTACGCACAAGGCAAAACCATTCCGGCTGAAAAGGTGCTCGTGGAGCTGAAGCAAAAAATTGAGCAGGACTTTGGACAATGATGTTTACCGTGGAGTTTACCCGGGACGCCCGACAAGACCTGCTTGAGATCTGCGATAAGATCAAAAATGATCCCTTACGTTAATTGCAAACGTAAATCATAGGACCTGCAAGCAGGCCGCTGAGCTTATATTCAGATCCAACCGCGCCTACCAGAAAATAAAAGGATTGCGATCTATTCGCGATCCTTTTCTGTTTTGTGCGTCCGCTCCGTTATTGTCAGGTTGTGAAACCGGATGCCCAACTTTAAGCAAGAGATTTCACAATCCGTATATCCGGCAATCGGCCATCTCCATTAACGTCTATTGATAACAATAGAAAAAATTCTTTTTTGGCCAATGGCACGCTTTTTGGAACTGTTGGTATTGATTGTGACGGATGTGCAAAAACGGTAAACTTTGTCCCGGCGGTGACCGCCTGATTACATAACATTTTAGAATTGTCGGGTTTCAGTCTTTTGCGAGTTCATCGGAACGGAAACGAACCGGGGTTGAGCAGTGCTGTCAATATTTCCAAATGGATATGAGTTGCAGATATGATCAAAGAGATTCAATGTCCGGCCATTGAGCCGGCCGGCTTTATCGAAATCGAACGGCGGTCGGGCACAGACCGGCGCAAAAGCCGTTTAAGTATTTTTCACCGACCTTTTTCATGCGGGCGTCGCCGCACCCTCCGCCGGCAATCGGACCGGCGCCGCATATTCGTGCTCGATTATTACAGCCCGAAAATTTTTTATGCTGTGACGTTGGTTTTGGGGCTAAGCGTGACGGACGCCCTGCTGACGTTGTGGTTGCTGAATGCCGGTGCGCAAGAGATGAATCCGGTGATGGCCTATTTTCTGAACTTCGGACCCAACGTGTTTTTATTCGTCAAGTATTTGTTGACATCAACCGCCGTCGTCATTGTTGTCCTTCTCAATTATATCTGCATTTTCCGGGTGCGGTTTCAAATGTACCATCTTCTCAAGTACTTTGCCGGTTGTTTTGCCGCCGTCGTTTTATGGGAAATTGTCTTGATCGCGAGCTATGTGTTTTAATTCCGGTGGGACGGGATTGAACCGCTTCCAACAATAAATTTTGTTGCAGCCGCCTTTTGAAAGTGTATACTCAGCCGCAATATCAGGCATTAAAACGCCTTGAGCTGATTGTTGGCGTCAATTCCCAAACCTTTTGAGATTCAGGAGATATTCATGGGAAAATATACAAAAATACCCAGGCTTTTCGGCTTATGCATGGTGATTGGGATGCTGGCCGGTTGCATGGGCCACAGCCCGATTGTTACCACCCCCTCATGGTACCGGCTGGAAAGCGGGTTGTACAACGCCTCCGAAGGGAAGGTTTTCTACGGTATCGGCCAGGCCGATGGTGTTCGGAATCCGACGTTGCTGCGGGCAACGGCTGACAACCGTGCGCGCAAGGAACTGGCCGGGGTTCTTGAGGGGTATGTGGCCGAGCTCTCCCGGTCTCAAAGGCTGGCGTCGGAGCCTGCCTGGATGGCGCTTTCTCTTGACGAGCGGCGGCAGATTCTGGGTATGCTGGTGCATAAATCATTGCAACGTGCGGTGGTCAGCGAGCATTGGAGCGATACGCAGCATCCCAGGCTGTTGTCGTTGTGCCGCCTTGATATTGCCACTTTTAGGCAGGTTCTGTCCGGCGTGTCATTTCTGGATAAAAAAACGCGGGCAGCCATAGGGGCTGAAGCTGAAACGGTCCATGCCCGGTTATCCAAATAGTTCCAAGCCGATCATCAACAGACTCGCAATGGTCACCCCTGCGGTCAGAATGCCGTTCCAGGCCGTCGGGGTGTAGTTCGCAAGGGTATGAAAGCGGCCGTTGAATCCGCGGCACTTCATGGCCAGATGAACCCGGGTGGCCCTTTCCGAAGCTCTTACGAAAAGCATTCCCACCAGATAGGCGTAAGTCCTGTAGGTATGCAGGTTGCTGGCCGGCCGAAAGTTGCGTATCTTGGCGGCCCGATAGAGGCGCTGATACTCCTGCTCGATGACAAAGATATAGCGGTAAGCAAGCAGCAGGAGCTGGACCAGCTTGGGCGGCATGCCCAGTTGACTGAGCGCATGTCCCAGCGTGGCTGTGTGCATGGTGGCCACCAGGGCGGTGAAAGCCATGAGAATGGCCATGGTTTTACAGGTGATTTGCAGGCAGAGCTGGGCGCCGGAGCGGCTGACGGCCAGGGGGCCCAAACGAATCAGCGGATCACCTGCGTAGGTCAGCGGTACAAGTATCCAGACCATCAGTAAAAGGGTGGCGGCGGCCGCCAGGCGTTTCGCCAGGTCAACCATGGGCAGCCGGGCCAGATGGACGAGCACGATTGAGACCGCCACAGCCAGGCCAAGGGGTAGCGGTCCCTTTATCAAGGCCGCCGTAAAGGAGTAGAGGGTCGCCATGACAATGCGCAGGGCCGGACTGGTGCGATGCAGGGCCGATGTTCCTTGGGCAAAGGGTTCGGAGATCATAAATCCTTCAGGCTTTTAATCGATCAACGCATTGAAAAGTCAAGGCGTGGTGTCAACTTCCGGCGCGTTGACATGTCCGGGCCAAAGACTCAAGCGTTTGACGAATCGACAATCTGACGCGTTGTTTTGCGATAGTGCATATAGCTGGCCAGCCCCATTAATCCCAGGATATATCCAAAACCGGCGACAAGGTCACGAAGCCCGAACGGTTGTTCTGCCAACTGGGCCTTAAGCGGGGCCAGCTTGTGATCCAGGGCGCGGTTGATAATTCGCTCCAAAGCAGCGGCATCCAGGCCTGGTTGTGAAGACGCGTCCGGTGATGATGGGGGCGCTGCCGCCGGAACCGGTGACGTCGGTGCGGTCGATTGGGCTTCGGGGGCCGAAGTCCCTGAATTTGACGCTGCATCGGCCGCCCCCAGTTCATCAGCCGTTACCACCCAATGATTGCTGTGCCCCATGCCGGCCGTGAGCACCACTTTGAGTTTTTGAGCCTTGGGCACGGGAAAGGCGAAATAGCCGCGCTCGTCGGTGTTGCCTTCCAGAATTTTGTTGCCGGCCGGATCATAAACTTCGATCTTGCCGTTTTTGACCAGCTTTGCGCCGCTGAACTTGCTTTCGGTGTGGATCATATCGCCTTCAACCCAGGCAAATACGGTGACCTTGTGGGCCTGAGCCGCGGTTCCCCAGAGCAGGAGGCATCCCAGGGTGCAGACGGCGGTCTTCAACCATTGAGCGGGTTTCATTTTTCAATCCTTTCTGTGGCTCTGGCCGTGGCGCAGCCAATGGGCAACAGTTCCGGTTTGACCTTGGCCAGGAAGGTGATGCAGATGGCCGCAATGACGCCTTCAATCATCATCACCGGCAAATGGATCAAGATCGCCGTTCCGGCTACGGCCACAAATTTTTCATCCGTATACCAAAGGCTGGCGGCCATGAAGATGGCGGCGAGGCCCACCGCTCCGGCGCCGCAGGAAAAAGCAGCCGTGGTTCCGGTCCATCCGGCGCGGCAGATCCATGGTTTGCAGGCATAATGGACGATGACCGCCGGTGCGGCCATGATCATGGTGTTGACCCCCAGGGTGGTGATACCGCCATATTGAAAAAAAACAGCTTGCAGCAGAAGGGCTGTCAGGATGACGGGAAAGGCGCCCCAACCCAGGAGCAAGCCGATGATACCGTTCATGATCAAGTGCGCGTTGGAGGGACCGATGGGCACATGCACCAGGGAGGCCACAAAAAAAGCCGCCGCCAGGATACCCGCCTGGGCGATTTGCTCATAGTCGAGTTTTTTCAAACCTATGGCTGTGCCGGCCGCTGCCAGTGCAGCGCCTGAAATGAGCACCGGTGCCGATAAATAGCCTTCGGAGATATGCATGATAACAATCGTTTGACGAGTTAAGTGTTCGTGTCCATCCACAAATGGCCAATTTGCCCGATATCGGTGTTGTGCGAAAAATTTTATCCTCGCAATATCAACCAGGTGCCTGCGGTAAAATTTTTCGCAGACCTTGAGTTCGACCAAATTTGCCTGTTTCCGGCTGGACACTTGGTAAGAGCCTCACGGTGGAGACTCTCTCCCGGGGTGGCCGCTATCTGACCGTCTGCCAGGGGTGGAACTTGACCCATATGACAGCCCCCAGTTCCACATCCTTCTCTTCACCATTATATTTAATCTTTTGATCGGATGTGTTCAGGGCGGCAAAACCCCACCAGCCTGCGGCCGGCACGGCATAGGTAAAAACGCCGTTGCCGTCGGCTTTGATGGTTTGGCAAACCATATAGTCCGTGGGGGCCTGGGCCTTTTTCTGCTGGTTGTAGAATTCCACTTCCACTTCGGCGCCGGGAACCGGCTGGCCGTTCACTTTGACAACGCCCTGGAAAACATTGCCGGCGTACAGCCCGAATGGTTTTGAAAGGGGAACGATTTCGGTTTTGAGGCCCACTTCCGCATCCCATCCCTCATCATCACCAAAGGCTGTCACAACGCTTTTTGTATAGTGGACGATAAAACAATCTTCGGCCGGCTCCCAATAGGGTTGGGGCTCCATGTAGAAAACATAGACACCGGGCCGTTTGATGCTGTAATCAAGTTGCCAGGCCGGGTGTCCCATTACTTTGATGGCTTTAAGCTGTTTGGTAAGGTCCAGGTGTTGGCCGTTGGCCATGACCTTAACCACCTGGGGTTGAACCAGTTCCATGCCGACCATCTCCATGGGGTGTGAAAAGCTCAGATCAATTTTAATGGTGCGGGAATCGTTTTGCATTACCATGGTGTCCGAAGGGATGACCATGCCGAAGTGGGCGGCAGCCAAATTACAGCAAAACAGTGATAAAACCAATGTGTAAAGAGCGACAATTCTTTTTGATCTCAGCATTTTTCCTCCTTTAAGGCCGTGGGGATAAAAAACCACGAGTGTTTGATCTCTTTTCCAATCCAGCAAACCTTCGTGGTTTTCTTAGTCGGCAATAAGGTCGGACAAATGAACGCCATCAGGCTTCAGCCTGACATTTTGAATCAAAATTTTATACGTAATACACCGCTGAAAGTCAAATAAAAAGGCGGATTGTTCCAAAATGGGACGACTATTCGTTTTGTGTTCCAAAATGGAATATATGTAATATAACATAATGAAATTTTTATTAATAAATAGGCGAATGTTCCATTTTGGAATGGTTTTCCGATTCTTTGGAGGTTGGTTTTAGCAGGTCTATAATTTTTATAGATATAAATAATTATCTGTAAATATTCATTTAATTTGGTTTCATCCTTTTGTGCCCATTTTGGCATACCCTTTGCTCCTTTT
>JBFFHG010000148.1:0-7100 GCA_041557055.1 Desulfosarcinaceae bacterium | reverse complement strand
GTCAAGGCCCGCTACTGGGCGCATGATAGAGCGCAGGGCCCGCGCAGGGCCTGCGTCGCCGCCATGACATCAAACGGCGCTTGCGCCCATGCCATTCTCAGCCAGTCAGGCGCGGATTCTCAAGGTCGCCAATCGGCTGAGGTTCACTTGGGCTTGCGCCCCATGGGCGCCCTGCCCTACGGGCTTTTTGTCATTCAGGGCGCCGATGCAAATGATCTCGGAAAAAATCTGCATAGCCTCGAAACACGCAGCAGGCAGATGGAAAAAAGATCTTCCGGGACTTTGGATTCTCTGGCGCACGCCTGGCATGCTCAACAAAACCGGAAAGCCGAGGCCGGCTGCACCCTGTCGATTGTGGCCGATTCTTGCGAAAGCCTGCAGGCCTGTATCGATGACGCCCGCCAAGCTGTTGAATCGGGAGCTTCCCGCCATATCAACGGACGCGGCGGTATCTGTTATCTTCCCGATTTGTTCAGCGCAAAGGGGCAATTGGCGTTTGTCTATCCGGGTTCAGGAAACCATTATGTCGGCATGGGCCGCGCTTTGGGCGTGCATTGGCCGGATGTGTTGCGGGACATGAATGGATCTACCGATCGGCTTGCATTCCAAATGTTGCCCCAATGGTATGATCCCTGGCGAACGGACTGGTCCAGGGGATGGGAGCAGGCGGCTTATCAAAATTTGGTTGCCGATCCGTTGCGCCCCCTATTCGGCCAGGTGCTTTTCGGTGGACAAATGACCGCCCTGCTGGAACGATTTCACCTGAAACCGCATGCGGTGCTTGGATACAGTCTGGGTGAATCCGCAGGGCTCTTTGCAATGGGGGCCTGGCCGGATCGGGGCAGCATGCTGCAACGACTGACCGCTTCCGATCTTTTCAAAACCCAGTTGGCCGGTCCCTGCGAATCCGCCCGCAAGGCATGGAAGATACCGGGGGATCAGCAGGTTCAGTGGCGGGTGGCGGCCGTCAACCGTTCTAAAAAGGTGGTGGATGAAGCCATTTGCGATCTTGCTTATGTACGCCGCCTGATTGTCAACACGCCCAATCAATGCGTTATCGGCGGGCTGAAAGAGCAATTGGAAACCGCCGTTAAAGGGATGAAATGCGAAGCGGTCTATCTGGACGGCGTGGTAACGGTTCATTGCGACGCTGCGCAACCCTCTGCCGCGGCTTATAAAGATCTGCACCGTTTTCCAACCTCGCCGGTCAGAGATGTGCGCTTTTATAGCTGCGCCTTTGAAAAAGCCTACGATCTGACTTGCGAAGCCGCCGCGGAATCCATAACCCTGCAGGCGCTGCGAGGTTTTGATTTTCCAAGGACCGTGAAACAGGCCTATGCCGACGGTGTGCGCGTTTTTGTGGAGATCGGTCCGCACGGCTCATGCACCGGCATGATCGAACAGATTCTGGAGGGCCGGCCCCATCTGGCTGTGGCGGCCAACCGGCGCAATGAAGAGGAGCCGTTGACCCTGCTCAAATGTTTGGGAACTCTGGCCGCGGCCGGTGTGAAAATCGACCTCACCGCCCTCTATGGAATTGATTCCCCCGGCTTGCAATCCGGTTCTCCAAGGCCGAGTGCCCCGGAAATAAAAACGTCTCTCCCCGCTGAAGAGAAACTGACCCGAACCATCATTCAGGTGCCCGTCGGCGGCAGGCGCTTCTCCCTGAGTCACCCGTTCCCGTCACGGCCTGCGCAAAAAAAATCGCTGGCAGATGTGCCTGAGTCGGCGTTGTCGGCAACAACTGATCCGGCACCTGGGGCAACCCGGCCCCCCTCATCGCCGGGCCCGGATTCCCAATCTGCGCTGAACGTTGAGGCGATGATCGTCCGGATCGATGAAAACGCCGCCGTCACGGCCAGGGCCCATGAACAATACCTGGAATTGTCTCAAAATCTCACCACCCAATATGGAGAGGCTTTTGCGTTTCAAAACCAATTGCTGGCCGCATTTCAGGCTAACGGTTTTGAGACGGCACCGCCGGATCTTTTTGAAATTCCCGAACACACAAAAAGCGCCGCCCCTCCGGTTGCGTTCAGCCGGGCGCAGTGCATGCAGTTTGCCATCGGATCGGTGGGCCGGATGCTGGGTCCGGATTTCGAAATCGTCGATACCTTCAAAGCACGGGTGCGGTTGCCGGATGAGCCATTGATGCTGGTGGACCGCATTGTCCTGGTGGCGGGTGAAAAACTGAGTCTGGGCGCAGGACGGGTGGTGACCGAACACGATGTCCTTGCTGGAGCCTGGTACCTGGATGGTGACCGTGCACCGGTATGCATTTCGGTGGAGGCCGGTCAGGCCGATCTGTTTTTATGTGCTTATTTGGGCATCGACCATAAAGTGCAGGGGCGGCGCTCCTATCGTCTCCTGGATGCGTTGATCCGTTTTCACCGCGGTTTACCGCGGCCGGGTGAAACAGTCCGTTATGACATTCACATCGACAAATTCGTGCGCCAGGAAGAGACTTATCTCTTCTTTTTCCGATTCGAGGGATACATCGGCAACGAACATCTGATCACAATGACCAACGGCTGCGCCGGTTTTTTTACCGAAGAGGAGGTGCGCCGCTCCGGCGGAATCATTCTCACTGAAGAGGACAAAGGCCCGGGGGCGGCCATCAACGGCGCCGCCTATGAACCTTTATTGCCCCTGAAGGATGAAGTCTATGACGACAACCGCATCGATGCCCTGCGCCAGGGGGATGCCGGTGGTTGTTTCGGAGCTGATTTTGAAGGCGTCCGTTTGCCGCCGGCCCTTTGTCTGCCGGGCGGCCGCATGCGTCTGATCCATCGCGTTATCGATCTACAGCCCCAAGGCGGACGCTTTGGCAAGGGGTTCATCAAAGCTGAAGCCGATATCCATCCGGATGACTGGTTCCTCACGTGCCACTTTGTGGACGACATGGTGATGCCCGGCACGCTGATGTATGAGTGTTGCGCCCACACTTTGCGGGTATTGCTCATGCGCCTGGGATGGGTAACGGACCAAACCCAAGTGGCTTACGAGCCCATTCAGGGTGTGGCGTGCCGCCTCAAATGCCGGGGACCGGTCACGCCGCATACCCGTCATGTCCATTATACCGTTGAAATCAAAGAGATGGGGTACCATCCGGAACCCTATGCCATTGTTGATGCCCACATGTATGCCGACGGCCGCTACATCGTCTTTTTTAAAGACATGTCCATGCAGATGACCGGCGTCACCCATCAGGATGTCGTGAGCTACTGGAGGGACCGGGGCACCGGCAGTTCAGGATGCGGGACGCCCGTCTTGTCTCAGCCCCTTCCCTTGTTTTCCCGGGAGCACATACTGGCCTTTGCCGTGGGCAAGCCGTCCGAAGCTTTTGGCCCTCCTTATGAGATTTTTGACCACCGGCGCAAAATCGCCCGCCTGCCCGGACCGCCCTACTGTTTCATGGACCGCATCACGGCCATCGAGCCCGAGCCCTGGGCATTGAAAGCCGGCGGATGGGTGGAGGCCCAATACGATGTACCGGCCGATGCATGGTATTTTTCCGCCGACGCCAGCGGCATTATGCCCTTATGCGTCTTGCTGGAGATCGCTTTGCAACCCTGCGGATGGCTGGCGGCCTATGCCGGTTCGGCCTTAAGGAGCGATAACGATCTCAAATTCCGCAACCTGGGCGGAAAGGGCGTCGTCCATAGGAATTTGACGCCGGAAGATCAAACCCTGACCATGCGAACGCGCATCACCAGCGTCTCGGAGGCTGCCGACATGATCATCGAGCACTTTGATTTTGAAGTGTTGCATCAGGGCCGCCCCATTTATACCGGCAATACCTATTTCGGATTTTTCACGGCCACGGCCCTGGCCCGGCAAGTGGGGCTGCGCGAAGCGATCTATCTCCCGGATGCCAGGGAATTGAAACATACCATGGGACAAAAATTGCCGGATGAACCGCCGCTAACCCCGGATGCCGTTTCTGCGGGGACCATCTTTACCCCCAGGGGGCTGCAGATACCGGCAAAATGCCTGCGCATGATCGACGGTATTGAAATTTTCAACCCGGATGGCGGACCGCACGGGTTGGGGTTTGTTCGCGGTTATAAAATGGTGGACCCGGAGGAGTGGTTTTTTAAGGCCCATTTTTATCAGGACCCGGTCTGCCCCGGATCATTGGGCATTGAATCCTTTTTGCAATTGATCAAGTATGCGGCCATGGCGCGCTGGCCCCACATGAAAAACACCCACGGCTTTGAGATGGTCAGCGGCCGCGATCACCAATGGTCCTATCGCGGCCAGGTGATCCCGACGAACCAAAAAGTGACCGTGGATGCAGCCATCACCTGCATTGAAGATGGTCAAGCGCCCTTGATAATGGCCGACGGCTGGTTACATATTGATGGGATATCCATATATAAAATGGATGGTTATGGTATAAAACTTGTACCATTAAAATAGGTTATGAACACCAACCCTTAATCTTTTGGATACGTTTCATAAATGCATTACTCAAAAGTCAACATCGCGGGCATGGGGTATGAATTGGCGCCCAACGTCGTCACATCCGAGGATCTGGAATCCCGTTTGGCAACGGTTTATAAAGAACTGCATTTGCAGCCCGGCCAGTTGGAGGCCTTGACGGGTATTGCCGAGCGCCGTTTCTGGGAGCCTGACTTCAAGCTTTCCCACGGGGCTGTCCTTGCCGGGCAAAAGGCATTGGCCAATAGCGCCCTGACGGTTGATCACATCGGGATGTTGATCTACGGCGCCGTGTGCCGCGAGAACCTCGAGCCGGCCACAGCCTGCGCAGTCGCCCATGGCCTGGGCCTGGGGCCCCAAACCCAGATCTATGACATCTCCAACGCCTGCCTGGGGGTCTTGAACGGCATGGTTCAGATAGCCAATGCCATTGAGTTGGGCCAGATTCAGGCCGGCATGGTGCTCTCCTGTGAATCATCCCGTCAGATCGTCGATATGACCATTCAGCGCCTTCTGGACTTCCATGGCATGGAAATCTTCAAAGAGACGATCGCCACGCTCACCGGTGGTTCAGGGGCTGTGGCGATGGTGTTGAGCGCGGCATCTTTATCCCCGTCCGGGCATCGGCTTCTGGGCGGGGTGGCCCTGAACGCAACGCAACATCACAAACTCTGCACCTGGGGGCCGGATACGGGCATTCCCGCCAGTGGGCCCCACGTGATGAAAACCGATTCCGTCGGAGTGCTCAAACACGGCGTCACCCTGGGCATTCAAACGTATAAAGCCTTCCGGCAAGAACTGGGGTGGTTCGGGGACAAACCGGACAAAATCATTTGTCATCAGGTCGGTTCAGCCCACCAGCAGACCATCTTGGAATCCATCGGCATTGATGAATCCAAGGATTTCAGCACCTATCGCTATCTGGGAAACATCGGAACGGTTTCACTGCCCATCACCGCCGCCATTGCCGATGAGCGTGATTTTATGCAGCAGGGAGACAAGGTGGGGTTCCTGGGTATCGGCAGCGGATTGAATTGCATCATGCTGGGGGTGGATTGGTGAAGCACAAAACCAAGCCTGAACCCTTAACCTGATATAAATACTGCGTATTCATGAAACGAAAAATCTCATATCAACACCTCTATCCATTCAAATCCAATTTTCTGACCATCAACGGTTTAAGCTACCACTACCTGGATGAGGGCCGGGGCGAACCCATGCTCATGGTTCACGGCAACCCCACCTGGTCATTTTATTTTCGTTCCCTGGTGAAAGGCTTTTCCGAAAATTACCGGGTTATCGTTCCGGATCATATTGGTTGCGGTCTCTCCCATAAACCCGACGCATCCCAATACGGGTTTCGACTCAAAGACAGGGTCTCGGATTTAACCGCATTGATGGATCATCTCAAACTGGAGCGACCGGTGACGCTGGTCCTGCACGATTGGGGCGGTATGATCGGCCTGGCTTGGGCTTTGGATCATTTGAATCAAGTGGGCCGCATCATCATCTTGAACACCGCCGGATTTTTCCCACCCGGCGGCAAAGCCATTCCCAGACGCCTGAGACTGATCCGTTCCGGCCGCACATTGATGCGACATGCTGTTCTCAGGCTTAACCTTTTTGCACGGGCGGCAATCCATATGGCCCCCCGGCGTCATCTGTCAGCGCAAGTCAAGGCAGGACTCCTGGCGCCTTACGACACGCCGCTGCACAGGCTGGCCACCTTGAAATTCGTGCTGGATATTCCGTTGAGCCGGAAAGATCCCAGCGGGGCCGTCGTGGCCCGGGTCGATCAAAACCTGAACCGTATCTGCAATCGCCCCACCCTGATTTTATGGGGCGCCCATGATTTTGTTTTTGACCGCGGTTATTACAAAGAGTGGCAACGACGCCTGCCTCGCGCCGAAGCCCACTGTTTCGAGGATGCCGGTCACTATTTGCTGGAGGACATACCGGATCGCCTCATCGAGCATATCAAGGAGTTCTTGCATAACCATCCACTCGAATGTTAAGGGTTCGCTCAAACCTTACGGCGTGCAGCCCGTTGAAATTGTTGTCGCCAGCAAAACCATCAAATAACGTTGCCATGCAGGAAACTTACACAAATACCATGGAAAACGGCGGCTCACAGTCTGTCAATGTGGCCCACTATCTCAAAACCATGGCCAGGGTGCAGCCTTACCGGCGGGCCGTGGTCTATCCGGCTTCAAGGGATGCCAACGGGCGCGTGGCTTATTCCCATTTGACGTTTCGCCAACTGGATCGAGAATCGGATTGCTTTGCCCATGGACTGGAAGAGGCCGGAATCGGCCGTGGCGTGCGAACCATTTTGATGGTACGGCCCGGTCTGGAGTTTTTTGCCCTTACCTTTGCCATGTTCAAGGCAGGCGCCGTGCCTGTCATGGTCGATCCGGGCATGGGAATCCGCCGCATGCTGGAATGCCTCAGGGAAAGCCGGGCCGAGGCGCTCATCGGCATACCCCAGGCGCATATTCTGCGCACCCTTTGCCCGGGATATTTCAAAACGGTAAAAACCACTGTCACTGTGGGACGCCGCTGGTTTTGGAGAGGGCTGACCCTTAAAGATATCCGCGCTGTTCCCTGGAAGCCATTTTCAATGGCCGACACCACCAAAGACGAGATGGCCGCCATCC
>JBFFHG010000147.1:0-7118 GCA_041557055.1 Desulfosarcinaceae bacterium | reverse complement strand
TGAATAGTGTAAGCTTTTCTAAACCAAATCACATTCAGTTGTGAGTGTGATGGTATATATCAAAAACATCAAAGTTGAATAGGAGGGCATAAAATGAAAGTTATAGCATTTAATGGAAGTCCAAGAAAAAAAGGGAATACTGAAGTACTTATCAATATTGTGCTTGATGAGTTGCAAAAAGAGGGGATAGAAACGGAGCTTCTCCAGTTGGGGGGTAAGGAAATCAAAGGATGCCTTGCATGCAGGAAATGCGTTGATTTGCAAAACAATGAATGTGTAATAAGAAAAAATGATGTCTTGAATGGTTATTATCAGAAAATGATAGCAGCCGATGGAATTATAATTGGTTCTCCAACATACTTTGCAAATGTGACCTCCGAAGTTAAAGCCTTGATTGATAGGGCGGGTATGGTATCAATGGCAAACGGTTATACATTAAAACGTAAGGTGGGGGCGGCGGTAGTTGCTAATACTAGATCTGGTGCGACAGATGCTTTTGATGCAATTAATAAATTGTTTTTTATTAATCAGGTGATTGTTCCCGGATCGGATTACTGGAACCTGGGAATTGGATTTGATAAGGGAGATGTAAAAAATGATAAACAAGGTATTGAGACTATCAAAAAACTAGGTATTAATATGGCATGGCTTATAAAAAAGATAAATTTATAAGCAAATCGAGCAATCTCCCGGTTTTTCCGGGAGATTGTTGTTTCTAATGTGATTATTTTATCTGTCAAGTAATAACACGTGCCATCCAATTATCGGTAATTTTGAATCGTCCATTTTCGACATCTATAGCATCAGAAGATATTTTCTATGAGAAGTTGTCGTAATGCTACGGATTCGCAGTATTTTGTCCGTTTTTATTTGACCATTACACACTTTTTTAGGTTGGCGCCAGCCTGGCCCTGGCAATGGTCTGCAAATTGGCCGCAACAATGGATGACCAGACATGGGATTTAAAACCTTGCCAACCTTTGCAAATACAGCGCGAAAGACCCTGCGGCGCTTGAGCCGGGATATGCCCGACTCGATACCGGCTCTAAAATTGCGCAATCGATGATAAACCCTTTTATATATTCGATTGGCATAAGATGAAGTAAGCGTTGGTGAGCATGCTCGCGTTCGCCAATTATCTTATAATTTAATGACATTGACGTTAGGGTTTATGCATCCCGGATTAAGGCTGTCTTGACCCGACCCCGGCACTTCAACACTTTTTAAGGCTGAATTTGAACCGTAATTGGAATCCTGAGTTTTTTGTTGACTTTTATTTTTTTTTGATATGAAATCTCCGTCTATATTGTTCAGGTGCTCGTAAGAGAGCCTAACAGGGAACCCTGTGAAAATCGGGGACGGGCCCGCCGCTGTAAGCGGGGACGAAAGCTGCAGAATGTCACTGGCTGAAAGGCCGGGAAGGCGCAGCCGGTAGGATGATCCGCGAGTCAGAAGACCTGCCTGAGCATATTGGGTTACGGTTGCGTGGACGGCGGCCTGCCTTGTTGATTGTCTGAGGATAAAAAAGGGATATCCCCGGATCGAATTTTTTCGGTCCGGTTTTTTTTTGCTTTTGCCTGTTCACTGCCCGCCCGTCCATTAGAACGTACCATGTTTTGATGGCTTTTATGGCCCGCTCATTGGCGCCGATCTTTCTTTGCCCGGAATTGTTTTTCCCGCCGGCCGTGGACCCGCACAACCGGCGGGCGGGATATCTGCACGATACGGTTTGCAATCGTGCATTAATGTCAACAAGAGGGGAGGTGGCAAGTATGAAAATAGAAGTCGTGGAAGAGACCCGTAAAATGGATGAGTCTTTGAGTGCAGGTGCTCACCACCATATAACCATGTAAGCGCTACGCATTCACACGGTATAATCTAACTTGATGAAAGGGGTGGGTTGCGGCGGGGCGGCCCACCTCAATAAAAAACGATTCGAGTCGTTGCCCCTTTCGGCACAATCCGGCTTGAGCGAGCCGATTGAACCGAATGGGGGATGAATTCCGGTTTTGCGTTTTGCTTGAACATGAAGATCTTCCGCTGGTTATGTTTTGCAACGAAAATGGAGCAGCGCAGAAGGCTTGACTGAAAGGAAATAGATCCGTCCAATGACTTATCTGTCATTTCTCAAAGGGAATAAAGATTTCATAAGATTGTGGGTCGGTGGATTTGCGGGGCGCTGCGGGGATGCAATCAATTACATATCTTGCGCTCTATTGGCGGTAAGCATCACCGGCGGCTCGAGTGGAGATGTGGGTGCCATCATCGGGCTGCGTTTTCTCATCAAGGTGATTGGGGGGAATATTGGGGGCTTTCTCGCAGACCATTATGACAAGCGTCGACTGCTCATCATTCTTGATCTATGCATGGCTTTGGTCGTGTCAGGGGGGTGCATGGCCGGCTCCATTTCCTCCATATGGTTCTTGTTTTTGTTCGCGATGTTGATGGGAGGATTGAACACCCTTTTTGTAACCGTACGTCTTTCTTTTATTCCAACTCTCGTAGGAAAGCACGCAATGACATATGCCGTAGCACTGGACCAGATCGGTTCAGGCGCTTCCATGTTTGTGGGAAGCGTTATCGGGGGCGCCGTGGCCGGTTGGCTCGGATTCAGGGCAGCATTTGCCGTCAACTGTGCCGTATTCATGATTTCAGCTATTTGTACTTGGTCCACGAGGCGTGGGGAAGCGGTGAACGACAATGCCGACGTTATAACCAAGCGGTCTTTTCCGGTAAAGCCGCTACCGCCACGAAAAAGTTTTAGCATCGGAATGCTGGAGGGGGCCTCGTACCTCAGGGGGCAACCCATGTTGTGGAAGATGATACTTTTTAATTGTGTATGGGCTTTGGGCGGTGGCGGGGTGATTGTTGTGGTGACGATTATCAACCAACAACGCTTTGGTGGATCTGAGAATCTGCTCGGTATCCTTTATGCGATGATTGGCGTAGCCGCCTTTATGGTTCTTCCATTTCGTTCACAATTTGGAAAGAAAACAGAGAAAGATTTGCGATTTCTTGGCGTGTTCAGCATCGTCGAGGGGATTTTGTTTGTAGCCCTTGTGCTTATTTCGAACTTGAAAATTTTCATTATGATTTTCGCTCTGCAAATGGCGGCCTCATTCGTTTTCGGTTTGATATACCAACCATTACTCATAAAACAGGCATCCGACAAGATGAGGGGGCGGGTGCTCGGCGTAGACTACGGACTGACTTTTGCGCTTTATGGCATGGCTGCAACACTTTACGGCTTTATGCTCAATCATATTGATGTGATTGCAGCCGGACTCATTGGTGGCGGCATTATGAGTGTTGCAGGCATATTATGGATTACGGCGGTATCCTTTGATCGCATTTGCAGAGGCGATTTGAATACCGGCGGAACACATATTGAGTAGGCCGGACAACTGTCGGGTGCGTCCGGTGAGAGGATTGATCCACGGAATGGAAAGGATGACCCTGAATGATAGACAACCATTCAATATACCACGTAAATCCTGAACTATCCATGGCCGATACCCAAAAACAATTGGTGGTGGCATCGATTAGCGGCAGGATGAAAATCATTAAATGCTCTCCTTCTATATTAAAAGAAGTTCTGGCCCTCGTGGATGGAAATTCAAGTATCTCTGCGATAATTAATGGACTTGCCCATAAGTATCCTGTCGAAGATGTTCAAGACTTCCTGAAGACCCTGATCGATGTGAAAGTGATTGTAAACAAAGTCAAGATCAGCCCGGACCGCTTGATAACTCCGGCATTTGGCGATGATTCCTTATGCAACGGCAGGGAATGCGGAAAACAGGTCTCCATCGTTCTGGCCGGTGAGGGGGTGATTTGCGACTCATTTGAAAGATTGTTTTCATCGAAAGCATACCTGAGCATGCATCGTCTGAGGAATACTGACCAGAACGCCGTTGAGGGAAAAGCGGACGGATACAAAATGGCGTCCGAGTTGATTGGCGAAGAGTGTCTTAAGGATAAGACAAATGTGGTGCTCCTCATTTGTCCCGAAACGGCCACCCATGGCCGTTTATCTGCATTGAACGAACTGTGCCTCGATCTGCGTTTGCCTTGTGTTTTCTGCTACTTCAATGGAAAGCATATTCTGACCGGCCCTTCGATGATCCCCGGTAAAACCCCTTGTTATGGCTGCCTGTTGGAGCACCGTCGACTTTTTATGGTCCGAAAAAGCGGATTGGCGATCGAACATAAGCTCCTGCACCCCCTGATTGAAGCGACAAGCCTGGAAAAACACCCGTATGACCGGGCGGTCATCGACTGGATAGCCAGTCATCTCGCTTCGGAAGCCTTGCGCATCTGTCGTGCGGATTCATCACTCTCGTTCGTAAAGAAGCAATTGCAGGTGCCGCTGCAGATCGCCGCCCGTTTTTCAGAGACGCGTTTTGAACCGGTAACCACATGTCTCTGCTGTTCAGGCATGAATCGCGGGAAAATCAAGGTGGGACGTCCTTTGGAAACGGACGGTGGAGAGCGGCACAAGATCGTTCTCAAGCATCGGCCCATTGTATACACATGGGGAGGACGAAGGAGCGTTTCCGCTCAAGAGGCCAGGGATGTAATAAAAGAAGCCATCCGCCGGACGGGTCTTAATATCCGTATTGAAAAAACGGGTACCGGCCCCTTGGATGAAAAGTTATTTCGATATGGTTCTGTCCTCAAAGGAGGTGTCAATGAGCGCCTGCCTTTCTTGGCTGCCGGGCACATGATGCAGCGTGGTAAAGGGATAACACAAGAGCAGGCCTACCTTTCCGCCGCTTTTGAGATGTTTGAGCGGCTGTGCGCCGAGTATTATGGGGATATCGAGATGGTACGGGCAAGTTATTCGGAAGTGGAGGATATGGCTTTGGATCTCACGAGATACTTGGGTACTCCCTTTTACCATGGCTTGTTTGATCATTTCGACAGGACGAGCCCCATTGACTGGGTGTGGGGGTATTCTCTGACTCATGAACGTCCGAAGTTGGTGCCGGCATCGGTGGCCTTTTTGAGCAAGAGCTTGTTTCTTGGTCATTTTTTCGACCCGTCTTCCGGAGGACTCTCAGCGGGTGCAACCATAGAGGATGCCATCCTGCAAGGACTTCTGGAGCTTATCGAGCATGATGCCTGGATGATCTGGCAAGCCAACGCCACCATCACTCCCCAGATTCGAATTGAAACCATTGATCTGGCAAGCTTGATGTCGGTAATCGAGCATATTCATGCGCAGGGTATGAAGATAATCGTCAGGAATTACACGACAGATATATCCATTCCTGTATTCAGGACATGGATAGTCAATGAAAACGACTATCGCTATTATGCCACCAACGGATTCGGAGCAAGCCCGGATCCGGGTACGGCTCTCGAACGATCAATAACAGAGGCGTATCAATCGTTGAAGTTCGTAAGCGAGGAAGAGCAGATGGTCTATCGGGGACCGTCCGCTATGGAGCTGGCTTCCTCCTATTATTCTCTCTTTTCATTATATCATTTCAATAAGCTTGAAATGCCAAACAATAACAATAATATGTTCATGGATTACCACCAGGTTCCCTCCCGAGCCACAGACAGCGTTGCAGGCGATATCGGCCTCATCACCACCATTCTGAGGGAATCCATTCCCAACTCGGACGTCATCGTCGTCAATCTGACAAAAGAGGCCTTGGGGGTACCGGTCGTCAGGGTCGTCGTGGAAGGAGGATTGCAGCGTTTTGCCAAACCGACTATCGCCGCTCATCAGCGATTGTTCGAATTACCCGTAAAAATGGGGTTCAGCCAACACCGCTTGGATTTCAGAGAACTTTTTAACGGCCCGTTTCCGCACTAATCAAGCGGAAAACAGGTGCCGCAAAGCTGCGTGGATGGCTTTGGAAGCTGATGCGAAATTGTATCTGACCGACAATGCTAAAATCGAGAGTTGCTATGAAAAAAATGGAGATCGTATGGGGGGTGCTGCTGATTAATTTGGCCCTGGGATGCGGCCCTGTGTATGCGAAAGAGGCCGGACAGCGTGATCATGTGTTTCAGGAAATGGTTGTCACCGCCACCAAAACCGAAAGAGAAATCGAAAAGATACCCACGAATGTGACTGTCGTGACGAAAGAAGAAATTGAGCGGGTACAGCCGACAAGTCTATCCGACCTGCTTCGGTTTGTTCCGGGGCTGGTGATCAACAGCGCCGGAAGTGATACTTCTCTTGATACTGTGGGATTCCGCGGGGTTCAGCCCAATGCACGCGGCGCACTTGTTCTTAAAGATGGCATCGAAATGAACAACCCGACGAATATCGCGGATTTCATCAAGTTTCCCATAACTGACGTAGAGAGAATCGAAATTGTGAAGTCTCCTTCTTCAGCGTTATATGGCGTTACAGGGGTGGGGGGCGTCATCAATTTCATCACCAAAAAACCTGTCGATAAAGTAGAAGGCAACATTTCCATGACGTATGGAAGCTTTGACCGAAAAGAGACTGAGGGCTACGTTGCCGGGCGGTTCGAAAACGGTTTCAATTATAAGTTAAGCGGCTGGTTTTTTGATACGGATGGATTTCGTGATCGGAACGATACCTTGAATTTTGCCGTATCTCCCAAGCTGGGGTGGACCACCGACGGCATCGACTTTGAAATTTTTTCGAACTTAAGAAAGTTGGACAGCAATCGAATTCCCGGAGGACTTCCCCTGTCCACCTGGGCGGGTGACCCCAGGAAGGCCCTGAACAAAGGTGACGGCGGGCAACGATCCTATACAACCAATACGGGCGCCAGAATTAACTGGACGCTTGGAGAGAAAACTTTCGCTGGTGTCAAGGCATCTTACAAAACCAATGCGTGGGATATTGAAGACTACGGGCTGCATTATGAAGGATCTGACATATACGAGTGGACGGCTGAAACGAGCCTTCAGCACAAATTTCATATCGGTCCTGTCGAAAATAACTTTCTGACGGGCATTGAGTACCGGGATCTGCATAATGCCGTCAGTATGCGACCCGATGACTATGCCCTCCGGCACGCAGAGGCATATTACCTTGTAAGGGCTGATGTTGCCGAAAACATTTGGGGGGCATTCATCCAGGATGAGATACATCCTGTCGAAAAATTGGCGCTCAATTTCGGGAT
>JBFFHG010000146.1:0-7129 GCA_041557055.1 Desulfosarcinaceae bacterium | reverse complement strand
TTTGTGGGTGGCTCCTTTTCTGTTTTTGTATTGATATTGATTGGTTGGAGACTATTAATATACTACAAAACGAAAAGAACTGCTACCGTAAAATGCGCTTTTTTATTGGTTCCAGGCAGTTATAGCCTTGGATGGACACAAGTTAATATATGGTGCGCTGTTAACTAACTTTACATTGGTAAACTCAAGACATGTTTGCAATATGTTCATATTCAGATTCATCAGAAAAAATCCGGATGAAATCTCAGGCCGGGTAATTTTAAGCGAAAGGTTTGTTTACAATCAATCGGTGACTCAGTTCTTGGCATCTGTTTGTGTGATTTTACCCCTGGCGATATTAAGCCGATCTCTTTATGTATATGGTGGAGTGATTGGTTGTGTTTTCATTGCCATAATAAATATCTATTGGTTCAAGCGTTTGCAAAAGAAAAGAAAAAGGTTGTCGAACGACGGCTCACAAGGGGAGGAGAAAAGATGATATTGAGGAGCGTTTTTTTTGTCATGAGTTCTACTGCCTTCCTGAAAATTTCAGGAAGGCCATGAGCCGTACACCTGATGGCGCGCGACAAATTTCTGGTCTGGTCTGGAATTCTATCAGAAGATCGATTCTGGCCTGATCCCTCAGCGTGCGATTGGCATTGTTTTGCTGGCGGTAATTCTGAAAGACAACTTTTTCTCGGCAGCGGCAGCGGTGCGTCAGGCGGATGGTAACCCTATGGTTGCAAAAGCCGCAGGATTTCAGAGCCAAGACTCACAACGTTTTTCGAATACTTCACCATAATTTTTTTCTCCCCATCTGAAAGAGAAGATATCTCTTTCGGAATCGTTTCCCATCTTTTTTATGCAACGATAGGGATATGCCCGGATCGATCCGGGACAATGCGGGGCTTCGGGGTTACCGTTCTCCCCGGACGGGGTTTGTCCGACGCATCCCGCAACAAACCGTTTGAAAAGGGGATTTCGCCGCTCTCCGTTGCGCGGGCTGTATACAAATCCTCACAGGCGTGAATAAAAAAAGACTATCCTGCACAGATTGCATCCCCACCATCCGGCAGGCCGGGGTCCCTGGCTAATTATCTTATAATTATGGAAAAAAAGGTCGAAAAATAAAAAATAAATATCTGGCATTGAAATTGCTACTTGCCTGGGCGACAAGAGATTCTATTACTTTTTTACTTTTAACTCGAAAATAGCAAACCGCTCGAAAGAGTGAGACGCAAAGCCTCTGGCCTACGTCCTTGAATGTGTGGATATGGCAGCAGGGCTGCCGAGCAAAGCCGGGACATCTCATGATGCACCTTTTTGCGCGGTAATGGTTGCTTGCATTGGGAGATGTCATGACAGAGTTTTTCTTCTTTGACAGGTTGATTGCGGCCGGCTGTTGTCTTCCGGGTTTTTTCCGCGGTGCAGGTCACGCGTTATGCTGCTGAAGAAAACCATGCCGAAGCTTCGACCTGAATGGATGATCCGAGCCGCCATGGGGGTATGCGTTCTGTTCTTTGCTGCAACCGCGGCGGCGGCTCCCTGCGACCTCAAAAGCAATCCCCCGGCGTTCATCCGTCACGATCTGTCCGCCAGTTATTGCGAATTGTGCAGTTACGGCTATGTCACGGTCATCATCTCCAACCCTTACGAGGGGGTGGACATGACGGCCATGACCGTGGTTGAAAATCTGGGCGGTTCCGGGTTGACTTACGACCCGACCGCGCCCACACCGGTCACCTACAGGATCAACGGAGGGCCTCTTGTGTTGGGTTCGGCGCCGGTTGTCAGCGGCGCCAACGGTTCTGTTCTCACCTGGACCGCGGCCCAGATTCCCGCTCTCGGCCGCCTGGAGTATCTGCCGGGTTTTTTCGATATCGGCACCATTGCCATTACGTTTGCCGTGTCGCGCGCCGGCGGGCTCTCCCAGGAGGGGCTGGTCGGCGCCACGCGTCTGATCGAGGCGGTTCTCACCTACAGCACTGACCCGGCCTGCTTTGCCGGTTCGACCACGCTCTCCACGGGATTGGACATTCTGCAGTTGTACGAGCCGGATCCCGAGGTCACCAAGCGGGGACGCAACGTGGATGCGGGTCAAAGTTCGGGGCAGTACTCCCAGGGGGTCTACGGCAATATCTACGACGATGTGATCTGGCGCATCCGGGTGAACAACACCGGTCTGGCCGATTTGCAGGACCTGCGTTTCGACGACCTGATGGAGACCGGGAACGTGGTGATCAATTACGCGTGTCCCACAGAGGCCGGGGCCTCGGCGATCGCGGCGAACAACGGCGTCGATCCGGGGGGCGGGGGATGCATTGCGGCCGGCAATACCATCAGCAATTTCGATGTGGACAATCCCTTTGGCAATCCCGGCAACGATTCTCCCGACCTGGTGGATGCCAGGCAGGGTGAGCGCGCATATATCTACCTGGTGGGCAAGATCCCGGCCAGTCCCAACGGCTCCTGCGCCACCACCAGGACCAACACTGTCTCCGACATCCAGTGGGGGTGCCAGGCCGATCCTCCTGCCGGAGGCATCACCGCGACTTCAGGGGGGGACAGTCCGGGCATCGCCACGGCCACTCTGAGCACCCTGTCGGTCAATTCGGGCAACAATCTGAATATCCAGACCCAGATCATCGGCACCAATACGTCCCAGCCGGCGGGCAGCAAGGGGACGGTCCGGATCACCATCCGCAACTACACCGGCGGTACGGTCAAGGGCTTCGCGCTCAGAAATATCCTTCCATCCGAATATGTGGTCGATTCCACTTTTACGCCGACGGTGACGGCGACGCCCGCCTACGGTACCTATCCCGGAATGACCGACCGGATCGAATGGACCAATCCGGTACCGGGCACCTTTCCGCTCACCACCACCGATCCGGCCGTGGCATTGTCCAATACAGCCCCGGAATTCAGGTTGTACAGCAGCACCACCCATCCCGTTTACGCGGACCAGTATGATTTGCTGCGCCACGGCGATCGTTTGATCATCACCTTCCGCGTCGTGCTGATCCGGCCGCAGTCCTACGACAAGGTGGCCAATCTGGATGTCCGCACCGAAGCGCCCAACAGCAGCCCGGCGGGCACCGACCCGGACAATGCCATCCAGGTGACCAACCGGTTGTACGTCGATTTTGAGGATTTTTGCGATCCCGGGGTTATCAAACATCCGCCGACCAACCCGCTGGTAACCATGCACCAGACCGATCCCGAGGATCTGGATGTCAATATCGCCGGCACCGAACTGGTTTTCATCCTCACCGGTGATCCCAATCAGCGGCTGCCGCTGACGGTCAACCTGACCAACAACGGCGGGCACGATGCAGCGGATTATGAGGCCTATGTCACCTTTGGCGTGACCATGGATGTGGTGACCGTGCCTTCGGGTTGCACGGTCACCAGCAATCCGCCGCCCCTTGACGTGTGGCGGCAACCGGCGACGATTCCATCGGACGCCGCCGTCTACCAGTGTACCGGCAGCCCCATCGCGCCGGGGCAGACGGTGGGGCTCACTTTCGAAGTTGTCAAGAGCACCAGTCCGGCGGCCCTGGCTGCGGACGACCTGACGTTCCGCGCTGATGTGGTGGGCGAGATCACCCTGAGCGACGCCACGCCCTTATGGTTTCCCACGCCCACGCCCAGGACCGACGGCGTAACCGATCGGGCTGACAACTACACCCTGGACGGCATTCGCGCGCGCGTGGTGGGGTTCAACCTGCTCAAGTCCCAGGTGGGCACCTGCTCGGAGAACAATCCGCCGCCCACATCACCGGATCGTCTGGTGCAGATCGGCGAGGAGTGCACCTATCACATCGATACCGGCGGCTGGTTTGGATTTCAGACACCGGGCTTCACCTACATTGCGGTGCAGGACATCCAGGTTGTGGATCAACTGCCCGACGGCCAGGGCTATATCTCATCCACCGATCCCTATCCCACCAGCACCAGCGCGATCCAAGGCATCAGCCTCAACCCCCCGGGCCTGGCGCCCCTGGATGAGGTCGCCGGGCCGGAGTGGATGAACTGGACCTTCAACCAGATCGTACCGGCGCAGCGCATCACGGACAAGGACCACTGGTTCCGGGTCGATATGACGTCGCGCCTGCTGAATGACCCCATCGACACCAGCGCCGCGCCCAACCTGCACGCGGCCGACAGCACCAATACCCTCAATTCCTATTTTCAGGCTATTTTCTTCAACGATACCACGAGCCTGGAGGAGACATATGACCTGGGGCCCGGCACCGTGGGCTACCCGCGGGTGGAGGTGCGCAGCATCGCGCTCACCGTGACCGAGCCGGATATCACCGCGGTCAAGGAGGTGTGCAACGAATCCTTGTACGGCGCCGGACCGGCCTGCACCAATTTCGTGCCCCTGGCTGATGACGGCGATGCCTACAATTCTTATGTCTATCGCATCACCCTGACCAACGAGGCCAGCAGCGACGGCGTTTCACGCGCGCCGGCCTATGATGTCATCGTGACCGACCAACTCGATGCCAGCGACCTGGCCTATGTGCTGCCCTTTGCCGGCGACGGTCTGGACAACGACGCGGACGGCGCTGTTGGCGGGGCGGATACGGACGGCGAGGGCGCCATCAGCGACAATGTTGTCGACAATGGCGTGGCGGCGCAGATCACTTTCTCTCATACCCACAGCAGCGCCCTGCGCCGCATCGATGCCGGCCAGTCGGTCCGGCTGTACTACCGTGTCGATTATGACGATGATGCGGCCCCTTTGCAGACGTTCACCAATACGGCGGGCGCGACCTATGACAGTTTGACGGGCGATTCGGGCAATCAGAGCGCGCCCCAGCGCCTGAACAGCGATATGGGCGGTGCGCGTGTCTATACCTCCCCGCCCGCCTCGGCCGCGGTCCAGATCATTCCTGTGGAGACCCAGCCCAAGAGGATCACGGATTTGTCCAATACGCCGCTTGCGGCGGGTCCGGCCACCCAGGAAGCGTCCATCGGCGAAGAGATCGAATACCGGCTCAACACCTTGGTGCCGGTGGCGCTGTTGCGCGACTTCGTGATCCGCGACGAACTGCCCGCGGGCCTGCGCTGCAGCGAGGCGCCGGCGGTCAATCTGGATGCGCCGCCCTATTCCGGCGCGGGATTCGATCCGGGCGGCATTGTGACGCCGACCTGTACCGACACCTTTGTTGAATGGGATTTGGGGGATCAGCGCGTGACCAGCGGCACGGTGGGCAATCGCTACGATTTCGAGATCGGGTTCATCGCCCGGGTGGAAAACACCGCCGGGACCAACGACGGGGATGTGATTTCCAACGGTGATCCGGCGACCCAGGCCACCGCACGCTATATCGACGAAACCGACAACCTGGTGGTGCTCGATTTCGGCCAGGTGGATGTGTTGGTGCGCGAACCGAACATTGAACTGACCAAAACGTTTGCCGTGGCCGATGCCGATGCCGCCGATGTCCTCACGGTGACGGTCACCGCCGCCAACACCGGCACGGCCCCTGCGTACAATTTGCGCGTGCTGGACGACCTGAGCGGCCGCAACCTGACCTTTATTGGCAATGCGGGCGGCGCTGATCCGCCGGACAACATCGATACCACGACCCTGGGGGCCAATCAGCCGATCTTCAGTTGGAATGCGCCCAACGGTATTGACCCCGGCGCCACCGTCAGCTTCACATTCGAGGTTCGCGTGGATAGTGTGGTGCAGCCTCTGGAGGTGCTGGACAACACCATCCAGGCGGACTGGACCTCACTGCCCGGACAGACCACGGCGCTCAACAGCACCGGCCGGATCGGCGCGGACGGCAGCGATACCGGCATGCGCATCGGCGCTCTGCCCAACGCCGGCGATGCGGTCAACGACTATGAAACCGATGCCGCTAACCAGGTCACGGTTCCTGCGGTGACCCTGACCAAAACCGATCTGGACCCGGCGGCAATTTCCACTATTGGTGTGCACAAAAATTTCCAGCTCGACATCCGTCTGCCTGAAGGCGTCACCCAAAATGTCCTTGTCACGGACAGCCTTGACGCTGCCGGTGTGAGTTACCTGCTGGCCAACAACGCCGGTTTCGATATTACCTACACTTTCGAGGGGATCGCCACGATCAACGGCCAGCCGCCGGGCGAGGCGGCCTTCAACGCCTTTCCCGCGGACGGGGCCGGGGGCGGTATTGTCTGGGATGTGGGCACGGTGGTCACCCAGACCGAGAACGACCCGGACCAGAGCGCCATCGCTCCGCTCATCCGCATCCAATATTACGCCCGCATCAACAATGACCTGGTCACTGACAGCGGCGATACACTGCAAAATGGCGTGGTGTTGAACTATACCCATGGCGAGACCGGCGGGCAGGAGACCCTGACGGATGCCGCCGCCGCAGTGACCGTTTTGGAGCCCGTTCTCGCGGCGACCAAGACGGTGAGCAACGTGACGCCGGGCAAACAGCCCACGGACCCGCCCAGCGGCGGCGATCTGCTCGAGTATGTGGTGGCTGTTCTCAATAGCGGCACCACCACCGCCCATGACGTGAACCTGGTCGATACCCTGCCGTCGAATTTGTCGCTTTACACAGGTTTCACGCCCACGGCCGTGATCAATGGTGCGCCTGCGGCGGGCTTCACCGCCACCCCGGCCAATGCCCCCAGTGGTCCGTTGGTCTGGGGCCGGGACAACGGCGACGACAGCCTGGATATTCCCGTGGGCCAGTCCCTGGTCCTGACCTACCGGGCGGTGGTGCTGGCGGTGGGCGGCGATTTGAGCAACAGCGTCATGGTTGACTGGACCTCCCTGGACGGCGCCAACACCTACGAGCGTACCGGCGACGGCTGCCCCAACTGGACCGCGCCCGATGATTACTGCACCGGTCCGGCGGTGGCCACCACCCCCACTGTGGACGACAACAACATTGTCAAAACGATCACCGCCGATACCTACACCCCGGTGGACGATGCTATCGCCCGTGTGCACACCCATCGGGTCAAAGTTCTCCATGTTGCACACGGTGATGCAGTTGTCCGCGCTGTCCCGCATCACCTCGTACTCCACCTCTTTCCAGCCGAGCAAACTGCGCTCGACCAGGATCTGGTGGATCGGGCTGGCGTCGAGCCCGCGCTCCACCATCTCGCGGAATTCGCGCACGTTGTAGGC
>JBFFHG010000145.1:0-7135 GCA_041557055.1 Desulfosarcinaceae bacterium | reverse complement strand
GGAACTGGCCGAACAGGTGAATCGGACGGATACGATCCGTGTCTTCACCCACACGGCCATGATGGGCGCGTACAGCAACAACCTGATCACCGCTTTTCAGGTCGGAAAAGCAGAAGACCGGTTTGACGAACGCTACATCGAAATCCGGGCCAAAAGCGTCGTGGCGGCCACCGGATGCATTGAGCGGCCGCTGCTGTTCGACCACAATGAGAGGCCAAACGTCATGCAGGTGAGCTGCGCCCACCGCCTGGCCCGCACCTATGGACTCCTGCCGGGGCAAGAAGCGGTATTCAGCGTCGGCCATGATCTGGGGCTGGAGGCGGCTGTCGATCTCTTTGATCTGGGACTCAAGATCCACTGTGTGGCCGACATTCGGGAAGACGGCCAGGATCCTCGCTTGATGCTGGCCCTTGCCGAACGCCGGATACCCGTACTCAAAGGGTGGGTGGCAACCAGAGCCCACGGCGGCCGGCAGGTAAATAAAGTGACGCTGTTCACGGTGGAGGGAACGGTCAAGCGCCAGGTCCCATGTGATGTACTGGTGGCATCCGCCGGCCTCACGCCGGTCAGCGGCCCCCTGATCCTGGCCCAGGCCAGGCTAGCGTACGATTCCCATACGGGATATTTTCTCCCCACGAACCTGCCCGAAAGAATGTTTGCGGCAGGCCGTATGACCGGACGCAATCACCCGCTTTCCATTGAGGCTTCGGGCCGGTTGGCGGGACTGAAGGCGGCGGCCGTCTGTGGCGCAGACAACAGCGCGGCAGTGGAAGCGGCTGAAAATGCGCTGTCCGATTTGCCGGGGCCCGAGCGGGGCTGTAAGCTCGTGACCGCACCGGTCAAGGGGCGCAAGACATTTATCTGCTTCGACGAGGACACGACAATCAAAAATATCAAACAGGCCATCAAGATGGGGTTCGATGTGCCGGAATTGATCAAACGGTTCACTTCCGCCGGCACCGGTCCGGGCCAGGGCGGTATCCCGGGACACAATCTCCCGCTCTACGTGGCCCGGTGCACCGTCGCTGCGACACCTCCCAAACCGACCACTGTCCGGCCGCCGCTGGTGCCCGCTTTCCTCGCCACTTATGCCGGTGCGAACCACGACATGTGCAAACGAACCCCGGTGCATGACGCCCAGGAAAAAGCCGGCGGCATCTTTCGTCGAATGGGAGTGTGGCAGCGAGCGCGCTATTTTACCGACGATTTCGACTGCCGGGAAGAAATTCTCAATGTGCGCAACAACGTGGGCCTGCTGGACGCCTCCACCCTGGGAAAATTTCGCATTCACGGACCGGATGCCCTCAACGCGCTGCAGCGGGTCTACGTTTCGGACATGAGCAGGCTCAGGCAAGGTCGCATCAAGTATTCGGCCATGTGCAACGACGACGGGTGTGTCATCGACGACGGCATCGTGGTCCGGACGGGAGAGAACGATTACTACTTCACGACTTCCACCGGCCGCGCCGGCCAGACGGTGGAGTGGATCCGCTATCACACCCGCTTTGACGGCTGGGATTTTCATCTGGTCAATCTGACCGACGCCATGGGCGTGATCAACATCTCCGGTCCCAATGCCCGAAAGGTGCTGGAGAAGGCGGCGGACGCGGACGTCTCCAATGCGGCGTTTCCCTTTGCCGGGTACCGGGAGTTCACCATAAGGAAGCACATACCGCTGCGGGCCATGCGCCTTGGATTCGTGGGGGAACTCTCCTACGAGTTGCATGTGGGGTCCTCCTGGATGCCTGCACTCTGGCAAATCCTGGTGGCGGCCGGCCGGGAGTTCGGCATCCGGAACTTCGGCGTCGAAGCCCAGAACGTGCTGCGCATGGAGAAGTGCCACATCATCCTGGGGCAGGAGTCGGAACAGCGAACCAACCTGCTGGATGTGGGGTTGGGCTTTCTCTGGGACCGCACCAAAAGCGCGGCCAAGACTGTCGGTGCGGTAGCCCTTCGCCAGGCAGAGGCGGACGTCGGCCGGTTCAAACTGGTGGGCATTCAGATGGAAGACAACGCCCGGGCCCCTAAAAATGGATCCATCATCGTGGACGACCGTGTCCGGGGCTATGTGTGCACGGCCAGGAAGAGTTTCTCCACCGGTGAAGCCGTGGGCATGGCCCTGGTGGAATCCCAGCTCTCCGATATCGGCACGCGGTTGGATATTTTTGAAGACGAGTGCAACGGGAGAAGACTCCATGCCAGGGTTGTCTCCACCCCGTTTTACGATCCCCAAGGCCGGCGAATGAAAATGTGAGGAGATCAACATGGTCGATATCAAAAGGCAGTCTCCCGTGACCTTCAAATCCCCACCGGCCAAAACCGAACTCCGGGACCACTGGGAGGTTGTGTTGGAATTCCATCGCCAGGGGACGGGACCGTGGCTGGTGGACCTCTGCCACAAAACCCGGTGGGATCTTCAGGACATCCGGATTGGCGATCTGAAACCGGCCGGCCTTGCCGTACCGCCGGTGCCCGGGGCCTGCCGGCTGGAAAAACGGATCCTTGTCAACCGGATGAACCGCACCCAGGCTGCGGTCTGGAACCTGGCAGCCGGCGGGCAACCGGAGATGCCCGCCGATAGCGGATACACCGATGTGTCCGATGCCACCGTGTTTCTGGGACTGTTCGGGCGGAAACTCTTCGCAATTGCAGAGAAACTAAGCTCTCTTGATTTCATGGACCCGGGCCGGCAGACGCCCTTTTTGTTTCAGGGGCCGTTCGCCCATGTCCCCTGCCAGATCGTGATACTGGCGAGGGAAAAAGAGGGTGCCGGGGCGATGTTGTTGACCTGCTCTCGGGGCTACGCCCGGGACATGGTCCATGCCATCTTGGAGGCCGGATCCGAATTCGGTCTGCGTCCGGCAGGTGAAACCGCGTTTATGCGTTATCTGGAAAAAATCGAATCGGCGACATCTTCGCCGAGCAGGCAACGGCCTGATGTCAGGGATATGAAATCCCGAAGAGAAGGGGGATGTTCATGATCGTCATCGGAGAGCTGATCAACGCGAGCAGAAAGGCCATCGGCGCTGCCATCGAGGCGCAGGACGCCGCAGCCATCCGGCAGGTGGCGACGGACCAGGCCGAGGCCGGAGCGGACTACATCGATGTGAATGCCGGGATCTTCGTGGGCAGGGAGCCCGCCTACCTCAGGTGGCTGGTGGAGACGGTCCAGGCGGTGACGGACAAGCCCTGCGCCATCGACAGCCCGGACCCCAAGGCCATCGAGGCGGGGCTTTCGGTGCACCGGGGCACCCCCATGATCAACTCGATCTCGCTGGAAAAAGAGCGCTACGAGAATCTGATGCCCCTCATCTCGGGCACGGACCACAAGGTGATCGCCCTTTGCATGAGCGATGCGGGCATGCCCGAAACGGTGGACGACCGGCTCAAGATCGCCGACGGGCTGGTCAACGGCCTGGTCAAAAACCATGTCAAGGTGGAGAACATCTTCGTGGATCCCCTGGTCCAGCCCATGAGTGTGAACAACACCTTCGGGATGGCGTTTCTGGATTCGGTGGAAGCGATTATGAAGCGCTTTCCGGGGATCCACACGACCTGCGGCCTGTCGAACATCTCCTACGGGCTGCCGGCCCGCAAGTTCCTGAACCAGACCTTCATGGTGACGGCGATCGGCAGGGGTCTCGACGGCGCGATTGTGAATCCCCTGGACCGCAAAATGATGGCCGCCATCACGGCAGCCGAAGCCCTCGGCGGAAAGGACAGCTTCTGCATGAACTACATCAAGGCCTTCCGGGAAGGCATGTTCAATGGTTGATGGGGCTCCGGCAGCGGCCCGTGCCGGAAACAAAAGACCACCAGGATGACATGAGGAGACAAAAATGAAACTCAAAGGGTTACCCGGCGGTATCTACAAGCCGCTGTCGGCAACGGATATCGAGACGATCCACGACGCCGCGCTCTTGATTCTGGAGAAAATCGGCGTGACCTATGAATCCGGTCTCGACAATACCCTGGAAATGCTCGAGCAAGCCGGAGCCGTCGTCGACCGGGTTGGGGCGCGCATCACCTTCCCCCCCGATCTCATCCGGGAACAGACACACAGGGCGCCGGAACGGGTCGTGCTCTGCGGCCGCGGAGACGGCACCGATCTCGATCTGACCGAAAATCAGGTACACATGGGAACCGGCGGCGCAGCCATCAAGGTACTGGACCTGGAGACGGGTGAATCCCGCGCCACCACGCTCATGGACATCTATCAAATCGGTCGTCTGGTCGACCGGATGGAGAACATCCACTTCTATCTGCGGCCCTGCATCCCCACAGACATTCCCGAGTCCGCCTACGATGTGAACATGTTTTATGCCTGTCTTAAAGCCACCGGCAAGCATGTCATGTCGGGCGTCAACGACGAGGCGGGGCTGCACCGGGTGATTGATCTGGCATCGATGATCGCCGGCGGCAAGGCGGCGCTCCGGAAACGCCCCTTTATCTCGGTCATTACCTCTTTTTCCATAAGCCCGCTCAAACTCTGCACCCAGTCGACCCTCATCATGCGCGAGGCGATCCGCAACCGGATTCCGGTCGCCCTGTCGGCCGCGCCGATGTCCGGTTCCACCGCCCCCATGACCATGGCCGGCACCCTGGCGCAGTTGCACGCCGAACAGATGGCCGGAATCACCATCTGCCAACTGACCACCCCCGGAGCGCCGTTGCTCTATGGCGGCATCCCCGGCATGGCCAATCTTCGGACAATGGGCTACCTGGGCGGCGCCGTGGAGTGCGGCATGATGAATGCGGCCATCCACCAACTGGCACACCATATCCGGGTGCCCAACTACAATTCTTCCGGCCTCTCCGACGCCAAGATCCCCGATGCCCAGGCCGGATGGGAGAAGGCGCTGACCACCATCCTGGCGGCCATGGGTGGCTCCAACTACTGCCATCACTGCGCCGGCATGCTCGAATCCATGCTGTCGGTCGCCTACGAACAGTACGTGATCGACGACGACATCATCGGCATGTGCTGCAAGGTGCTCAAAGGCATCAAGGTGGACGCGGAGCACCTGGCCATGGACGTGATCAAATCGGTCGGGCCCGGAGGCAATTTCATGATGTCCCCCCACACCATGGCCCACATGCGCAGCGAATACTTCCAGAGCAACGGCGTGACCGACCAGAAGAGCCGCGACAAGTGGGAAAAGGACGGCAGCCGCGATGCGCGGGAGCGGGCCCGGGACATCGCCCGAACGATTCTGGCACAGGAGGAGACACCCTATATTTCCGAGGCCGCAGATCGCGCTATCCGGAAGCGGTTTGACATCTTGCTTTAAAGGAGAAGAACAATGAGCCAATATCAGCCCATCATGGACGCACTGATCGCCTGCGATGCCGCCAAGGTCAGCTCACTGGTTCAGACGTTGCTGGACAGCGGCACCCCTGCAAAAGACATTCTCAACCAGGGACTGATCGCCGGCATGGACATTGTCGGCGACCGGATGGAGAGTGGCGAGATGTTCATCCCCGAAGTCCTGATGGCGGCCCAGGCCATGAGCGCCGCCGTGCAGATCCTCAAACCCTTGATGGGCGAAGACGCGTCCGCAGCCAAAGGACGTGTGGTGATCGGCACCGTCAAAGGGGATCTTCACGACATCGGAAAAAATCTGGTCTCCATGATGCTCGAAAGCGCCGGTCTTGAGGTCACCGATCTGGGGGTCGACATCTCCCCGGAGAAATTCGTAGACGCCTTAAAAGAGAAGAAAGCCAACATCCTGTGCATGTCCGCCCTGCTGACCACCACCATGCCCATGATGGAAAAGACCATCGGCGCGATAACGAAAGGCGGTCTGCGGGATCAGATCAAGGTCATGGTGGGCGGCGCCCCGGTGACCCAGGCGTTTGCCGACGCCATTCAGGCGGATATCTATGCTGCGGATGCCGGCGCGGCAGCCAGGGCGGCCAAAGCGTTGCTTGTCTGACGGTCGATGCCCGAGACCGTATTCACTTGGAAGACGGTTAAGCGCATTCAAAAAAGGTTCCGAAGCAAGGCGCCCGAAGCGGACGACAGGGCGCCGACGGCAGTATTCACATTTAGAGGCTGCGAGGTCCCCCCATGGAAATCTGGCATTTTTTTATGAACAACTGGCAACTCACCTTGAAACTGGCGTGGCAGCACGCCTGGGTCGTGTGCATTGCCGTGACGATCGCCATCCTCACCGGTGTCCCCATCGGGATCTGGATCACCTTCAATGAGAAGGCGGCGGATCTCGTGCTCTACATCGCCGGGATCATCATGACGATTCCCTCCATCGCGCTTTTCGGCATCATGATCCCGCTGCTGTCCCTCGTCGGTTACGGCATCGGCACCGTGCCGGCCATCGTGGCCCTCGTGCTCTACTCCCAGTTGCCCATCATCCGAAACACCTACGCAGCGATCAAAAACGTCGACCCCAACATCATCGACGCGGGGATCGGCATGGGCATGACCCGCTTTCAGGTGCTCGGAAAGGTGCAGTTGCCCATGGCCCTCAGCATCATCTTAGCCGGCGTGCGGGTGGCGGTCGTGATGTCCATCGGCATCGGCGCCATCGCCGCTTACATCGGCGCCGGGGGACTGGGCCACTTTATCTTCATGGGGATCAACCAAACTTACGACGCCATGATCAACTGCGGGGCGATCACCGTGGCCGTCATGGCTGTGATGGTCGACTATCTATTCGGATTTATCGAAAACCGTCTCGTCAGCAAAGGACTGCAGCCATGATCAAGCTCGAGAAAGTTACGAAAATCTACCTTGGCAGCGGCCTGGCGGCTGTCAACAACGTGGATCTGGAAGTGCCCGAAGGCGAGATCTGCGTGCTGATCGGCTCCTCCGGCTGCGGGAAGACCACCGTCATGCGGATGATCAATCGTCTGATTCCGATCACCTCCGGATTCATCTACATCGGTGATCAAAATGTCATGGACATGGATCCCATCGAGCTCCGGCGGAGCATCGGGTACGCCATTCAGCAGATCGGTCTTTTTCCCCACATGACCGTTCGGGACAACATCGCCACCGTGCCCAAGCTGCTGGGATGGGAAAAAAACCGGATCGACAAACGGGTCGACGAACTCCTCGATTTGGTTCAACTGGAACCGGACACCTTCCGCAGCCGCTATCCTCGCGAACTTTCAG
>JBFFHG010000144.1:0-7135 GCA_041557055.1 Desulfosarcinaceae bacterium | reverse complement strand
GATGGCCCACGACGAGGGGTACACCCAGGTGCTGTGGTTGGACGGTGTGGAGCAAAAATATATTGAAGAAGTGGGCTCCATGAACATCTTCTTCGTCATCAACAATGAACTGATCACCCCGGCCCTGAGCGGCAGCATTCTGCCGGGTATCACCCGCGACTCGGTCCTTGAATTGGCCAAACACTGGAACATGCCGACCATTGAGCGTAAAATCTCCATTGACGAAGTGATTGATGCTCAGAAAAGCGGCGCCTTGACCGAGGTTTTCGGATCCGGTACGGCTGCGGTTATTTCACCCGTAGGCCTGTTGAAATATGAAGACCGGGTTGTGGCTGTGGGGGATGGCAACGTGGGACCGATCTCTCAAAAACTCTATGATGCCATAACAGATATTCAATACAGCCGGACTGAAGATGTCATGGGTTGGATCGAACCGATCGAATAGAACATCCGGCCGGCAAGCCATTAAACCGGCGCTTAAATGCACCAACACCGTCATACCGGCATTATCCGGCATCCGCTGTTTTCCGGCTGGTTTTACGTTTTCGCCGGTAAGACGTCGGTGGTTTGCTTGGTGGGCCGGATTAACAACCTGAGCGCGTAACACCCTCAGATGAATTCATGGCCGCTGCGGCGGCAAAAAAAATAGCTCGAAAAAGGAGTCGTCATGAAAGTCAGAAAGGCCGTTTTTCCCGTAGCGGGTCTTGGAACCCGCTTTTTGCCGGCCACCAAGGCCATGCCCAAAGAGATGCTGCCGGTGGTGGATAAACCCCTGATCCAATATGCTGTTGAAGAGGCTCTCAGGGCCGGGATCGAAGATATCATTTTTGTCACAGGCAAAGGCAAGCAGGCCATTGAAGATCATTTCGATCATTTCTGCGAACTGGAGCACACCTTGATGGCGCGCAATAAAGACACCCTGCTAAAGGAGATCACCACCTTGATCCCCGAATCGGGGACCATCATCTATACCCGCCAGAACGACCCCATGGGTCTGGGGCATGCCATATGGTGCGCCCGGAATGTTGTGGGCAACGAACCTTTTGCAGTCCTTTTGGCCGACGATCTGATCAAATCCCCAAAGCCGGTGCTGCGTCAGATGATTGAACGTTTCGAGACACTGCAATCGGCCATGGTGTGCATTGAGGAGGTGGACCGGCAGGCCACGGCCAGTTACGGCATCCTCGACGCCGATCCACCCGTCGAGTCTTTGACCCGCATCCGCGGTTTGGTGGAAAAACCAAACCCCGAAGCGGCGCCATCCAATCTGGCCATCATCGGACGCTATATCCTCACCCCGGAAATCTTTGAAATCCTGGAAAACAAAGAGACCGGTGCCGGGGGGGAAATACAGATCACCGATGCCATGGCCAAGCTTCTCAAAAACCAGTCGATTTATGGATTTCGATACGAAGGGACCCGATTTGACTGCGGCACCAAAGTGGGCTTTCAGATGGCCAACCTCTCCTTTGCCCTGGATCGGCCCGAGATGCGCGAAAAGCTGCTGCCGTTTATTAAAAAAATAGCGGACTCCGCCCCTTAGGCCTCGGGCGAGAATCAATGATGAGATATCAAAGCCACCGTCATCAAGCCGGTGGCTTTTTTGAGAACCGTTGAATTTGGGGTCTGGCGTCGGCACCAATCCAACCCATGCATTTGGTTGCGGTGTGATTTCGCTTCCAGTCCTTCATCGCCCCCCCCCATTGGGCGCCTGCAGATAATTCATGCCGATATAGATGTAGTGCAGGCCCGATAAAGTGGTTAAAGCGGCAGTGCTCCAGATGAACAGAGGATGCAGCAGGTTCAGTTTGATTTGGCAGGGATCATAGAGGGAAACTAAAATCATCAGAAGCTGGACAGTGGTGGTGCATTTGCTCAGAAGGGTTGGATTGATCGCATATTTTTTTTCTGTCAATGTCAAGATGGCCAATCCCAGAACGATGATCACATCCCGGGTGATGACAATCACTGTCAGCCAGGCCGGAATAATGCCCAGCACGGCCAGTGCGATAAAGGCCGAGGTGAGCAGCAATTTATCCGCCGCCGGGTCCAGATAGGCGCCCAGCGCCGTGCGCTGATTCATATAGCGGGCAATCAAACCATCCAGCCCGTCGCTGATACCGGCGATTGCAAACACCAGCAATGCTGTGGAAAACAGATCCCTGAGCAACAGAATGACAAAAACCGGCGTAAGCAGAATCCTCACCAGGGTCAGGATATTGGGGATGCTGATGGAAGATGTGTATCGGCTCATTAACTGTCCACAAGCGGTTTGAAACAAGGCCCGTGCTCACCCTCGAACGTTGAACTCTGAACCAAAGGCATTTGCTTTGCGTTCCGGTTTTGCTTGAAAAATATCGGGCGGAAGCTCTCCAATAGCTCCGGTCCGGCGTCTATTTCGGCACTATCTGCACCCGGATCGTATTGCCCTCGGGTTCTGCAATGTTCAAACCAAAGGCATCAAAGCTCAACCGCATCAAGGCCTCCACCAGGGAGCGGGCACTGCCCTGAAAATTCACTAGCAATACCGCCCTGCCCGACTGCATCTCCTTGCGCTGAACCTCATTCACACCCGATATGGAACTCAGTGCGCCCCGGAATCTTACAAAATCAGCGATATGACCGCTGAGCCCCTCAATTGAAAGCTCTATTGCGGAACCACCGACGCCCGCGGAATACCAGGTTTCGGCCATTTGAGCGGTCAGATCTTCACCCGCCATTTGAGCGGCATTGCTCAAAGCCGCGCTGCCGGTCGAGCCGGGGTCTTCACCGGTCACCGTTGCCACGCGCTCGGTTTGGCCGATCTCCCGTCCGTTGCGGACACTATAGGCCCGGGCGGCAACGACGGCGCGAAAGGACCTCGAGGTGGCGCCGATTGTGGTGCTGTCCACCTCTTCAGCCACGGCCTGGCCGACAACCACCACCTCGGCTTGCATCTGCTGACCCAAAGCGACGGCTTCCGACACACTCAACTCCGGCGGGTAGGCTCCCATGGAGGCATCCATTCGAGGGGTAACCACGCCAAACCCCTTGTCCTGCGCGATTTCAACGAACGTTTCCGCGGAGACACCGGCATGCCGAACCGGCTGACCGCTCCACCAATATTGATACCCCATATCACCGACCCGCTTTTCGGCGATGCAGTACAGCACTTGCGGCAACTGCTTGCGGCCGGTTACAATGCCGGCGTGTTTCAGGGCGTCTTTGAGCCGTTGCACCGAGACAGTCGCCTTGACCATGACCCGGTGGGTGCTGCCGTGGGTGGCTTCGGTCAACATTTGGTAATCGGCGATAAACCGGTCGGTGTGCGAAAGAACGGATTCGCTCAGTACCTGGAAATGCCCCCCCACCGTTTCCGGGGGCATCAAATCGTTGAGCACTTGGGTCACGGCAACCACCAAGCTGTCGGCGATGGCCTCATTGCGGCCGGCCGACATATCCTTACTGCGAATGCTGCTGCCGACAGCGTAAACCGTGGCAACCCGCTGATCCTGGTCGGCCCGGGCGGCGCCCGAATGGCAAAACAAGAGTGTTGCCAGAAATAACAGACCGAATTTTATATAAAAAATCCTCCAACGTGCCTTGCCCATATTAAACCCTCCTTTACAAAACGGGCGCAATATACCATGAATCATCTGATGATGGCATGCTTTTTGTTTCAGCGCAAACCGGAAAAAACAGGCGCCCAGGGGACACGTTCAAAGTGTTGCCCAAACGCCCTGCCGGCCCCTGAACCGCAAACCGTTTTTTTCACGCCTTGCGCACCAGCGCGTAGTCGGCAACCTCTTCTAAAACGGTCCGCTCACGGCAGGGCGGAAAAATCTGCAACGCCGCTTTGGCCTTGGCCACATGGGCGGCTGCACATCGGCGCGTATAGCGGATGCCGCCGTTTGCATGCAGCAATTGGATCAATCGCTCGAATTGAACCGGCGTGAAGTCGCCGGCTTGTATCAGATCCGTCATCCATTGGCGATCCGCAGCCTCGGCCTGCTGAAGGCTGTAAATCACCGGCAGGGTCAGCTTGCCTTCCCTCAGGTCGGCGCCCCCCTTTTTGCCCGACACGGCCGTGTCAGCCGTGTAATCCAACAGGTCGTCGGCCATTTGAAAGGCCAGCCCCAGATGAAGACCGTAATCTCCAAGGGTCTGAACTTTTTCCCGGCCCGATGCGCTGATCAAGCCCCCCACCCGGCAGGCCCCTTGGAAAAGCACGGCCGTTTTACAACGGATAACCTCCAGATAACCCTCTTCCGAGAATTCAAGATCCCCTTTGCGGCCAAGCTGTTCTATCTCTCCCTGGGACATCTGCTCGGTGATGGCGGCGATGGTGTCGATCACCGCGGCAAGACCGGTGCGGGCCGCCAGCGACAGGGCCCGGGCCAGCAGAAAATCACCTGTCAGCACCGCTGTTGGCGGGTCCCATAGCTGATGGGCCGTTGCAACACCGCGCCGCAATTGGCCGCCGTCCACCACATCATCGTGCAAAAGGGTTGCCGCGTGCAGATATTCAAAAATAACCGAATATCTGGCGGCTTGATCGCCCTGATAACCACATAGCCGGGCGGTCAGAATCATGAGCAAAGGCCTGAGCCGTTTGCCGCCGGCAAAAAGAATATGGCCGGCCACCTGCCGCACCAGCTCGAAATGAGGGTTGAGGTTGTCATTCAGGGCCGATTCAACAGCTTCAAGATCGCCGGCAACCGCTGCAATAATTCTCTGCTTGAGATCCATCATTGTCTCGACATGTTTGCCAGGGTTAATGGAAGTATGGTCAGGGATTCCAAGGTTCACCAATCAAATCATATTCCATGGTCTCCGCAATTTTCACACTCAAAAATGTTCCGGCCGACAATTTCCGATCCGTGCGTATGAGGGTGCACCCGTCCACCTCGGGCGCCTGATTCATGGAACGGCCCACATAAATACCGGGTTCCGCTTCACTTTCCACCAGGACCGGCATGACCCGCCCGAAGAGGCGGGCCAATTTTTCTTCGGAGATCTCTTTTTGCAAATCCATCAGACGGTCCCTGCGCGCCCGGGCAACCCCGGGGGCCACATGGTCATGCAAACCATGGGAGGACAAGTCATCGGCATCCGAATAGGTAAAAACGCCCAAATGATCGAAACGGACCCGCGACATGAAATCGGCCAGATGTTGCACATCCGCGTCGGTCTCACCGGGAAACCCCACCAGCACAGTGGTGCGCAGGGCCGCCCCGGGAATGGCCGAACGAATATCTTCAAACAAACGAACCAGGTCATCGCCCGAATACCGCCGCCCCATACGTTTAAGAACCCTGTGGGCGGCGTGCTGAACGGGAATGTCGAAATAGGGGCATAAATTGGGGAAATCCGCGATGGTGCGCAACAGGGCCGGTGTGATGGTCTGGGGGTGGCCGTAAAGAAAACGGATCCAGACCGAAGGGTCCAGGGCCGCCAGGGCGGCCATCAGCTTGGCAAGATCCGCGGCCCCGGTCAGATCCGATCCATAAGCGGTGGTCTCCTGGGCCACCAGCGTGATCTCCCTGACACCCGCCGCTATCAGAGTCCGGGCCTCTGATACAATGCCCGCCATGACCCGGCTTTTCTGACGCCCCCTAAGCCGGGGAATGATACAAAATGTGCAATGCCGGCTGCATCCTTCGGCAATTTTCAAATAGGCCGCATGGGGAGTGGAGAGCCGGCGTGATACCGCCACGTCAAGATCGATACCATCAGGGTCCGGCAGCACGCAGGCACCCGATGTCGTGCCCCCCTGCACCGCTTCAACGATCTGATCATAGGCACCGGTACCCAAAAACATATCCACTTCGGGCAAAGCCTGGGCGGCATCCTCCCGGTACCGCTCCGGAAGACAGCCGGTAACGATCAACCGGCGGCAGCGCCCCTCAGTTTTATATCCGGCCAAAGCAAGAATGGTATCGATGGATTCATCGGCCGCCGATTCAATGAAACTGCAGGTATTGACCACAATGGCATGGGCATCGGCCGGATCGTCCGCGATCCGCCACCCGGCACCGGCCAAACGACCGGTCATGATTTCGCTGTCCACCTGGTTGCGGGCACAGCCGAGGCTTTCGATATAGACTTTGGGCATTATTAAAATTGATTCTGCCGTTGATAATCCACCGTTAGCTCTCCTTTCGCAGCCGGGGAGAGCGTCCGCGCTCATGCATTCCGTCTTCTATAATACAAAAGGCTGCCTTATCCAAGGCAGCCTTTTGATTTTCCAAATAAATGGCCCTATTTCAACTTTTTGATCTCTTCGGTCAAAGCCGGCACCACCTCAAACAAGTCACCGACGATACCGTAATCAGCCTTGGAAAATATGGGTGCCTCGGGGTCTTTATTGATGGCCACAATCACCTTGGAGGCGGACATGCCCGCCAGATGCTGAATGGCGCCTGAAATACCGCAGGCGATATAGAGATTGGGCGAAACCGTCTTTCCGGTCTGGCCCACCTGATCCGCGGCCGACCGCCAGCCTTCATCCACCGCCGAACGGGAGGCCCCCACAGCCGCACCCAACACGCCGGCCAGGGCTTCGAGGCCGGAGTAGTCCGGCCCCCCCATACCGCGTCCGCCCGACACCACCACTTCAGCTTCGGTCAAATCGATCTTGCCTGTCTCCAGTTGTTTGCTCTTGACCCGGGCGCGAATCTCACCTGTCTGGACAGGCACTTTCTCGACCGTCCCGTCCGCCGGCGCCTCTTCAACCGCCACGATATTGGGCCGCAGCGCGACGATAACCGGCGCGCCGCTCAGGGCCACATCCGCCAAAACCTTGCCGCCGTACATGGGACGGGTGGCAATGACCTGCTCGCCCTCCTTGCGCAGGGCCACGCAATCAATGGCCGAACCCGCGTCCAGACGGGCGGAGAGACGGGCGGCCAACTCCTTGCCCTGGGTGGTGGCGCCCAGAATGACCACATCCGGGCCGACCTGGCCGATGACGCCGGCCAGTACATTGGCATAAGCATCCACAGTGTAATCGGCCAGAGCCCCATCATCGGCCGCCAGAATCCTGTCGGCGCCATATTTTCCCAGCCCTGCGGCCGCGCCTTCAATACCGCTGCCCAGAACCACCGCAGCGACCCCGCCGCCCAATTTTCGGGCGGCGCTCAAAGCTTCAAACGTC
>JBFFHG010000143.1:0-7142 GCA_041557055.1 Desulfosarcinaceae bacterium | reverse complement strand
TGATGAAGCAAAACATGTTGTTTTCACTCCATGTGTATGCTACACAAAATTCTTAAAAAAAGTTCCGATACAATTCATTTCCCAACCACCTTGCTGCCCGGCGCTGTTTTTGCGGAACAATTATTTCCCTTATAACCGCAGAATAAACTGATTCAAACAAGTTTGCCGTTCAGTTGCAATCAAAGGCAAAAAACAATGGAGAACCAAGATGAACGCATTTCCGGCAGAATCAGTGCCAGATGTACGGCAAAACCCCACAGTGGAAGGTGTGCGCATCGGCAAGATTGTCCATGTGGACGCGCAGGGGCTCGTATATGTCGATTTCAACGGCAACACCGCAGGCCCGCTGGCCGCCAAGCTTACCGGCACAATGCAGGACAGGCTGCTCAATCAGGGCTGGACGGCGTTTTCCCAGGTGTTGATGCTCTTCGAAGAGGATGACCCCGGCCGGCCGGTGATTCTCGATTTTATTGCCGGCGCCGTCCGCACGGCAATGCGCGAAGAAGCGTTCGCCCTTCAAACGGATAAAAACCGGGACGTCACCATTGACGGTAAAATCGTTACCTTCGACGCCGAGGAGCAGATCGTGCTGAAGTGCGGCAAGGCCAGCATCACCTTGACCAAGGCCGGCAAGGTGATCATCCGCGGCGCCTATCTGTTGAGCCGCTCGTCGGGGGTGAACAAAATCAAGGGCGGATCAGTGCAGTTTAATTGATATGAGGCTGGAGCAGATCACCGGCATGCAGGCCGGTTACACTATGGGAATGGACAAGGAGGGGCGCGAGCACCTAGTGGTGTGCGCCAAGGGCACCTACACCATGCCCAGGGACGGTACCCCGCCCCAGTTGGCCCAAGAGCAGATCCCCCTGGTGGAAGCCGATACCTTCACCGGGGAACCGGGTTTATCCGCCACGGTTTATGAAAGCGATTACGCGCCTTTCAAACCGCGTTGCGACGTGTTGCTCAACGGCAGCGCCCATGCCCCGGGCGGCCGACCGGCCGTTAAAATGCCGGTGGGTTTGCAATTCGGTCAAATGCGCAAAGTCTTCAATGTGGTGGGCGACCGGGTGTGGCAAACCGGCCTGCTGACGACCACGGCAAGCAACCCCCAACCGTTTGTGCGCATGCCCATCACCTACGACCGCGCCTTCGGCGGCGTGGACAACAGCCGGAACGATCCCCGAAAAGTACGCGCCTTGCTTGAAAATCCCGTGGGCGCGGGATACCGCCACCACATTGATAAAAAGGCTGTAAACGGCAACCCCCTGCCCAACACCGAAGAGCTGAAGCAGCCTGTTTGCGCGCCCAACAAGAGATACCGTCCCATGTCCTTCGGCCCCATCGGACGGGGATGGCAGCCGAGGGCGTCGCTGGCCGGAACATACGATCAAAACTGGCTGGACAATATTTTTCCGTTTCTGCCCCCGGATTTTGACCCGGCCTATTTTCAGGCTGCGCCGCCCGACCAGCAGGTGCCCTATCCCCAGGGCGGAGAGCCGGTCATCCTGGCCAACCTGACACCCGAAGGGCGCATTGGCTTTCCCTTTCCAAGGATCAATCTGATGGTCTGGTTCTTCTTGAAAAACGGTGAGGAAAAAGAAGCCCGGGCAGTGGTGGACACGGTGCTGCTGCTGCCTGATGAAGCGCGTTTCACGGCCACCTGCCGGGCCTCGGTGCCCCTTGTGCGCAATATGATGGAGATCGAGTTGGCGGTGGTGGGCCATGATCCCCTGGATCGATACAAGGTCCTGCCCGAAGATGAGGTCGCCTTCCCGTTGCTGGATATGGGCCGGGACGAGGAGACGGTCGTCGAGCAAGCCGGGGAGTTGATCGATGATTGATCTGGCGGTGCCGGCCTGCGCCGTGGTGAGCAGTGTGGGACTGAGCGCGCCGGCCGCCTGCGCGGCCATTCGGTGCGGCCTGAACAACTTTGCCGAAACCCGTTTCATGGACGAAAACGGCGAGTGGATCATGGCTGCTGAAGCACCGCTGGAAACTTCGCTGCGCGGCAGGGCCAAACTGGCGCACATGGCCGCCATGGCTTTGCGGGAGGCGCTTTCGGGCCTGGAAGCCAATGATATCAAAGAGACGCCCCTGTTGTTGTGCCTGGCGGAAACGCAGCGCGCCGGCCGCATCCCGGACCAGGATCAACAATTGCTTAATGATATCCGGAAGATCACCGGCCTTCAGTTGCACCGCCAGTCCATGGTGATCAGCGCCGGCCGCGTCAGCGGGGTCCGGGCCGTTGAAACGGCGCAGGCATTAATGGCTGCGGGCCGCTGCCGCCGGTGCGTCATTGCGGGCGTGGACACCTTGCTGACCGCCCCAACCCTGTCGGCCTATGAAAAGGAAAATCGCATTCTGACCAATCAAAACAGCGACGGCTTCATCCCCGGCGAAGCCGGGGCCGCAATGTTGCTGGCGCCGGCCGGACCAGCCCGCGGCGCGCCCGTTGCCATCAGGGGATTCGGGTTCGGCATGGAAAAGGCCCACATCAGATCCGGGCAGCCTTTGCGCGCCGACGGCATGGTGCAGGCTGTCAAAAGCGCCTTGACCATGGCCGGGCGGGAATTGGGCGACCTTGATTTTCGCATCTGCGATATCAGCGGCGAGCAGTACTATTTTAAAGAGGCCGCCCTGGCCCTGGCGCGGCTTTTGAGAAAGCGCAAGGCGGCCTTCGATATCTGGCAGCCGGCCGACAGCATCGGCGAAACCGGTGCGGCCATCGTGCCCGTGGTGCTGGCGGTGGCCTCCACGGCCGTGACAAAAGGCTATGCCAAGGGTAACGGCATCCTGTGCCACTTTGCCAATGATGATGGACAACGCGGGGCCCTTGTAGTAACCACGACCGATAAAAAATAGGAACCAATCATGGGCAACAACGTATTTGCCAACGGACGGGAAATCTCCTGCAAAGCAGCCGACGGCAAGGCCGTGTGCGCATTTCCGGATGTGTGCTTCACGCCGCCCCAGACGCCGGCCACACCGCCGGGCGTACCCATCCCCTATCCCAACACCGCCTTTGCCAAAGACACCGCCAAGGGCAGCAAAAATGTCAAGATATCCGCCAAGGAGGTGATGCTCAGGGACAAGTCCCATTTCAAGACCAGCACGGGCGACGAAGCCGGTTCAACCCCAAAAAAAGGCATCCTCACCGGCAAAATCAAGGGCAAGGCGTATTTCAACTCATGGTCCATGAATGTGAAGATCGAGGGCCAGAACGTGGTGCGGCATTTGGATTTGACAACGCATAATCATGGTTCCTATCCTGGCAACTCTCCAGTCTGGCCATACCTTGATTCGGTCGCATTTACCGATAAAGACCATCCTTGTCACACCATGGCGACAGAGGTTTTTAAAAATTGCGATAAACACGTAAAAAACAACACCACCAAAACCGGTCGGATAAACAGAAAATCCACCATTACCGCTATGTGTAATGACTCGGATTGCAAGCAGGCCAAAGAGTGTGTGATGAGCCCCCAATCACCCAGCAATTGTTGTGTGGGCAAAACGCCTCACCATCCCATACCGACTGCCGAGTTTTCGAAGCCTCGAAAAAAAGGCCAGCAAAGAGGGACGCCCACGGTAGGCAACTACAAAGCATCAAAGGCCCCATGCATCTGTGTTGAAGGCGAAAACCACGATTCAAGAGAGGGGATACCGCCCTTTCGATTGATGGAGCATGGGCGGTTAGGGGCGGAATTCACCAGGCAGCGGAATAAACTTTTAGGAGACAAAACAGAATATAAGTATTCTAAAGCGAGCGAATTGGGCGCCAACGCTGTGAAAAAAGTGACAGGTTGCGATGAAAAGTGCGCAAAAGCGCAAATTGATTCCGGTCACCATAAAATGGATGTCAAAAACAGCGATGACCTACGAAAGAGTAAACAAAAGGCGGATGTCCCGGAGAATCTGCCCGATTCGGATGTCGATGAAATATAAGAAATGGAGTAAAGTCCTTGAGTACACAAGACAATTCTTTGTTCTTTGCTGACGGTCATCTCATTGATAAAGACACAATTGTAATACCTGCCCAATTTAACGCATACCCAGATGCGGATGTCTCCAGGGTGATTTTGCGGTTTGCCGGCAAATGGGTAAGAAACGACTGCCGGTCAGATATGCTTCGGTCGGTTACTTATAGTCAGGTATTGGGTAAATGTTATTTGGCCGGGCCTAGTGGAATCATCCGCTCGGCCGGCACACTGTACCAACCATTCACGTTGGATAATGTCAAAGGAACATTTGACGAGATTAAAATTGTCGATGTGGAAAAATACGGAGAGCTTTTCAGAATCAGAGCAATTGGTGAATCGGTCTATGCGTGTGGGCAATCGAGCCAGGTCTATAAGCTGGTTCAAGGGCAGTGGGTGCATATGGATGACGGCATTTTACACGATGATGCAGAAACCCTGGAAGACATCGATGGCACCGCCGAGGATGACATCTACGCTGTCGGACTCAGTGGGACGGTTTTGCATTACGACGGTAGGCGATGGATCCCGTTAGATTTTCCCACTAACTTACATTTGTCCAATGTCAGATGCATCTCCAAAAAGGAGGTTTATATCTGTGGGAACAACGGCACACTTTTTGTCGGTAACCAAAACCAATGGCAGTTCATTGGCGAAACTGACTTCACGGCTAATTTTTGGGGCATGGATCAATTCAACGGTTCGTTATACCTTTCTCACTCTGCAGGAATAATGGTTTATGAAGGGGATACATTATCAGAAGTTAAGGTCAGCATAGCAAAAGAGAAATTTTCATTTTATAGAATTCACGCAAATGACGGACGATTATTGTCGGTGGGAATAAATGATATTTTGATCTTTGATGGTGAAAAATGGGAAGAAATTATTTACCCCGACAATAAATAGATGAATTGGAACTTAATGCGCATCATCTCTAACGTTATTGAACAGCACGCCGAGGAGGCCTCCTTTGATTGGTTGTTGCGCAACAATGCAGTGGGCGCGGCCCACTATGATCTCCCGGACCTGGCCCATCTGGATGACCGCATAAACGCCAACCTGGACGGGCTGCGCATCGCAGGCGAGGCGGGCTGGGAGATCTGCCGGGAAATCCTGCCGGTGGCGGACCCGGGAGAGATCTTCACCGCCGGCGTGCTGGCCTTTGAAGCATTGGTCCCCCAGCGCATGGATGCCCTGTTGGCGGCCGTGGAGATGGATGACGCCCTCAAGCGGGGGTTGGTGTCGGCCCTGGGCTGGATTGGGTTTGATACCATTGCCGGGCCTGCGCAAAGACTGCTGGCCGCGGATCTGGCCTTTTTAAAATATATCGGTCTGGCCGCCCATGCCGTGCATCGCCGCGATCCCGGCGTGGCGCTGGCGCAATTGGTGGCGGATCAGGATCCGCTTGTGCGCGCCCGGGCGCTGAAGGCGGCCGGTGAGCTGGGGCGCTTGGATCTTGGGCCCGCTGTGTGTTCCCATCTCCAGGAGCAGGATGAGAAATGCCGGTTCTACGCGGCCTGGTCGGCCACGCTTTTAGGAAACAGCTCGGGAACAGGGTCTTTAAAAGCCCTGGCCGCCGCACCCGGCGCGTACGCCCGAAGGGCTTGTGAATTGGCGGTTCGTAAAATCGCGCCGGAAGACGCCAGGCAGTGGCTGGCGCAGCTCGCCCAACAATCGCAAACGCTTGGGACGGCCATTCACGGATACGGCGCCCTGGGCGATCCGGCGGCCGTTGCCTGGTTGATTGAAGTCATGCAAACACCCGAATCGGCGCGCGCGGCCGGCGAGGCCTTTTCCATGATCATCGGCGTGGATATGGCCTCTGAGGATCTGGAAGGCGAACCGCCCGAAGGGTTTGAAGCCGGTCCCACTGAAAACCCTGAAGATGAGGATGTGGATCTTGATCCGGATGAAAATCTGCCCTGGCCCGCGCCGGAATTGATTGCCCGGTGGTGGTCCGAAAACCAGAGGAACTTCAAGGCGGGCACCCGACATTTATGCGGGACGCCTGTTTCAGAGGATTTTTGCCGGCACATACTGATCAGCGGCTGCCAGCGGCTGCGTGCGGCCGCCGCCCTTGAACTGGTCCTGATGACCCCCGGCCAGCCGCTGTTCGAGGCGCGTATGCCGGGGTTCGTACAGCAGCGATGTTGCCGCTTGCCAGGTCTTTGAAATGCCAGGTTGGGGGACCTCAAACCGTTTGACCCTTTAAAGCCGCAAATTGCGGCCATCAACAAGATACTCGGAAAAAACGAATTTTTTATCCACTTACCCGCAAATGATCCCTGACCGTTCAAATGTTGGGGTTGGCCGGGGAGGAGGGTTTGAATCCGCTTCTGCTTTTATTGACTTGCCGGCTTTCAATTTGTCCAGGTGGCAAGGTGCCGGGCAAGTCCTTTCAGGTTTTTGCCAGCTTGGCCCTGACAAAGGTCAGTGAATTGGCCGCAACAATGGATGACCAGACATAGGATTTAAAACTTGGCCAACCGTTCCAAATACAGCGCGAAAGCCCCATGCAGCGCTTGAGCCGGGATATGCCGGAATCGATACCGGCTCTAAAATTGGGCAAGCGGTGATAAATATATTCACTGCGGCACATATCGATCTCTTTCAGGCCGCCCTTTTTGGCAAAACAAACCGTAACTATTCAGCGAAAAAATTGATAAGAAGTAAAAAAAGGCTTAACAGGGTTTTTGGATTAAAAAGCCAAAATAGCATGGCCGTTAGCAGTCGGTTTAATTTTGCTTTATGGGCTGCGCAGAGACGTTCGGGAGTAAACTTTTATGATATAAACGGCCAAGCCCCCTGCCATAAAACAATTTTCGTGCATCAAAAACGATTTCAGGAGGAAAATTTCCGGTTTTAAAAGCTGTGTTATAATAGCCGCAAAGCTCACACAGGGACAACAACCGGATGATAATTGACATTGAGGCCACTATTAAAAAGGCACAAGCGCTCATCTACCAGGATGAACACATGTCGGCTGCCCTCAGAAATAGAGGCGGTCAAAAGGGCCATGCGGGTACCACCCTGAAAAAGGTCGACGATCCGGATATCATCGAGCCGATCAAGATCGACCGCCGCACTTTGCCTGCCGGTGGGTATCATGAGGTGGGCCACGAGGCCCGCCAGGTGTTCGATATCGATATATCCCGGGTTGTGACC
>JBFFHG010000142.1:0-7185 GCA_041557055.1 Desulfosarcinaceae bacterium | reverse complement strand
GTCGGTCAATTCCTGACGGCTGGCGATCAGAAGTACAGCCACAGCACTGCCATTGCCGTGCCAGGTGAATCGTTCGTGCAATTTGTCCAGGGTATAGATGATTTCCACCTGGCCGTACCAGCTTTGCGTTCGAATAAAATTCCATATTTTCTCATTGCAGTGAGGTTGACTTACATAGACGATCAAAGAGACCTGTTTTTGATACATGGGTTCCATCCATTTTTTTTAAGTGTGTTTCAATCGCGGAATACGCATTGCGGCTTTTCATATTGCGGCGACCCCGGAAGACCGGTCTGATCTGTGGCCGGTCGGATTGCCGGACGAATATGAACGCTGAATTGATGCTTGTTTGATCAGGCTGTTTTGTTCGCCATGGCATCCCCCCACCAAAACCATCAGATGATCCACGATGCGTTTCATTTGCAGCGCCTGGGCGTTCATTTCTTCGGCGGCCGAGGCCGACTCTTCAGCGCTGGCGGCATTTTGCTGGGTTACCTGATCCATTTCGCTGACCGCCTGGTTGACTTGCGTGATGCCTTGGGCCTGATCATTGGAGGCGGTGTTGATTTCGTTGACCAGTCTGCTCACTTTGGCTACATCTTCAGCCACCTTGGAAAAAGCCGTATTGGTCTGCCCTACAAGTCTTGCGCCGTCATCCACCCGTTTAACCGTTCCCTGGATCAGTTGGGCGGTGTTTTTAGCGGCATCAGCGGCGCGCATGGCCAGATTGCGCACCTCGTCGGCGACTACGGCAAAGCCGGCACCGGCCTCGCCGGCCCGGGCCGCCTCCACCGCTGCATTCAAGGCCAGCAGATTGGTTTGAAAGGCGATTTCATCGATGGTTTTGATTATTTTGGAGGTCTCTTCGCTGGCTTTGGAAATCTCTTCCATGGACAGGGTCAGCTTCTGCATTGATCCATTGGCTTCGCCCACAACCTGATTGGTCTGAGACATTAAACTGTCGGCCTGGGCGGCATTGTCGGCGTTCTGGCGGGTCATGGCGGACATTTGCGCCAGGGCCGAGGAGGTCTCTTCAATGGTGGCCGCCTGCTCGGAAGCGCCTTCGGCCAGGGATTGGGAGGCTGATGAGATTTGGCCCGAGGAGGATGACACCTGCCCGGCGCTTTCCTCCATCTGGTCCGAGATGTTACGCAAGACCGTAACAATGCCTCCGGCAATGAGAAAAGCCAGTACGATGCCTGCCAGAATAACTGCGGTGCTGACAACGGTGACATTGCGTTGGGTTCCCCTTGCAGCGCTAAGCATGGTCTCATCGGTCATGATGTGACTGCGGGCTTCCCGGCGGATTTGCGCCAGAAGCGTCTGAACATGCCGCAATGCCGGCAGGGTTGTTTGAGCATAAATCTTATTGGCCTTTTGCATGCCAATAAGATCATCTTTTGATTTTTGTTGAAGCCCGCGTAAATAGTGGATGGTTTTCGTCAGCAGGGGTTTTGTTCTGGATTCAAATAGCGCCCTGGCCTTCTCCGGGGAGCTTGGCAGGAATTGGGCGATGGTTTCGGCTGAATGGTGAAGGTCCGCATGAATTTCTTTCATCTGATCCCAAATGGATTTGAATTCGTCGCTGCCGTTTTGATAAACATTGCGGCCGGCTTTGCTATGCATCCATTTTCCCAGAGCGCATAAAGCGGCATCGGTCTGGACCTCAAGCTTGTCTTGCTTATTCAGAAACGCGTTTTGGATTTGATTGGCCCAGTTGAGATGGTCGATTTCGCGTTCCAGCAGAATCAAGGGCAGTTTTGGGTCGGCGTGTTTATACTCCCGGCCGATGGCAGCGGCCGATTCGTGCAGCCGGCGATGGGGTTCCTCAATGCTCTTGAACAGCGGCGATAGGCTGGGGACCAGCTTTTCAGCAGCTTGGCGTTCCTTGCCATAGAGCCATTTTCCAAAACCGCACCGGTGATCGTCGGTCTCGACTGCCAGGCGGGTGAAATTCTCATCGGTGAGCACGGCGTTGACTTTTCCCACCCAGTTGAGGTGATCCACCTCTTTCTGGGCCAGAATGCCATCGAGTTTGTTGCCGTTGATAACCTGGTTTGCATTGGCCACAATCCGGCCGACCCCCATATATGAGAGCCCGCCAACTGTACCTGAAAGAAGCAGAATGATGCTGAAACCCGATGCAATTTTTTTGCCGACGGTTAAATTCTTCCAGTTCATGATCATTGGCTCCTTGCGGCCTGTTAAAGACTATTCACTTTGAGCGATGCTTGGGAGAATTAGAACCGGACCGGTGTATCCCATATTCAAGCAAGCCATGAGTTGTTTTGCACACAAAGGCGATGCAAAGAATAGTACAAGTGCCGTGCCAACCGGGGCGTCAATGGTACAAAAAAGGAATATGGTTAAATACCAATGGGTTGAGCGAATGGGGATCGTTTTTGCAACACAATCTGAGGTAAAAAGGGTCCGAAAAAACCGGACTTTGTCCGGGAAAACCGGATCTTGTCGAGTTTTGCACAGAGATGTTTGAATTCCGGGTTCTTCACGCGCAGGGCTTCAGAATCGATTTTGTCCCCAAAATCGATGGTTCAGGGGCGGGTGGCCTTGTATGTATCCACTGCGTTGGGAACACGGGGTACCGCAATGGCTGTTTATAGAAGCGGTCCGAATTGCAATAAGTTTGAAAATCACGCCGTTAATTGGGTCCGCCGAGGTTGTGCGCTTTCAACAATTCGTAAAAACGGGAACGGGATAATTTTGAGAGATGCAATGCGGAGTTGATATCGTTGCTTGTTTGAATCAGCAAGCGGTGCAGATATTCTTTTTCAGCGTCTGCCGCAGCCTTTTTACGGTACTCTTTCAGACTCGGAATTTTTTCTGCCGGATCGGCACCAAGGCGGGGTGCTATGGACGCCATGGCGTTCGACGATCGCGGCAGAGAACTTCTCACCACATGAAGACGGATGGTGTCAGGCAGATGACGGGCAAAAAGCTTCTGGTGCTCATTGGCCATGGCAACGGCGGTTTCAATGGTATTGATCAGTTCGCGCACATTTCCAGGCCACTGGTAAAGACACAGGGCATCGATAAAATCCACAGCGATCTCTTTGGGTTCCAACCCCAGGCGTTTACATATCCTGGACACATAGTATTGGGCCAGGGGCTTGATATCTTGCCGACGCTTCACCAATGAAGGCAGTTCCAGTTGAATGGCGCGAAGTCTGTAAAGAAGATCCTTGCGAAAGAGTCCGGATTCAACCATTTCATCCAAATTGCGGTTGGTGGCGGCAATCAACCGAAAATCACTTTGCAGCTCCTTTTTGCCGCCGACCGGTCGAAAGCTGTGCTCCTGAAGGACACGCAAAAAGACTTTTTGAATGGATAGAGGCATCTCCCCGACTTCATCCAGAAAAAGGGTGCCGCCATGCGCTTGGGCCACCAAACCTTCACGGGAGCGGTCCGCGCCGGTGTAAACGCCTTTGACTGTGCCGAACAACAGGGCTTCAACCAGGGTTTCCGGAAGGGCGGCACAATCCACCACAACGAGGTTCCCATTTCGGCGTTTGCTGTTGTTGTGAATGGCGCGTGCAAATAGCTCTTTTCCGGTGCCGGTGTCGCCGTAAATCAACACATTTGCATCGGTTTGAGCAGCCTTGGCAATGGTCTGGTGGCACTTCTGGATCGGTTCGCTTTGGCCGACAACGCCCTCCAGTTTCAAGTGGAGGGGTTGCCGGCGGTTTTTTTGAATCTCTTGACGGTATTTCAATATGTGCTGCAGTTTAAGGAACTGTTTGTCGCCCATATCCATTTTTTGAATATAGTCATAAGCGCCGTTTTGAATGGCTGCTTCAGCATCTTTAATGTTGGCGAAACCGGTCATAACGATGACTTCAGGCGCAAAGGGGGATCTGCGTATTTGAGGCAGGGCGTCAATACCGTTGCCGTCGGGCATGCCCACATCGAGAAAAACAACATCGTAAGGATATTGGTACGAGCTTTCCACCCCTTTCTGAAGGGTGTCCGACCAAGTGGCATCATGTCCCAGGCGCACGATTTTTTGGCTGAGCATTTTGCCTACCATATGATCGTCATCGATTATCAAGACTCGGGCCATCGTTTTTCCTTTTTTTGATTTCTCCCAAGATAACAATTCCTGACAGGTGCCTGTTTTTGCCATGATCACTATTGTATATCGACTTTAATGACAATTAGTTTAGCCGTAAATGGCAGTTGTAAGGGGGCGCATGATATAATTTGGCTAAAGATATTTTCAGTAAGGCCGAAAACTTTTCAGAACGAGTACCGATCGGTCCGGATGAAGCTATATGGCGATCGCTTTATAATTCTTCACCTGCATAAGGAGGACGAAAGATGCACATATTAATCGTGGAGGACGATTTTGTTTCCCGCAAGATTTTGCATAAGCTCCTCTTGGATTATGGCGAGTGCGATATCGCCGTTGACGGACAAGAGGCCGTGGCGGCTTTTAAAATGGCTTTGGATGGCGCCACCCCTTACGATTTGGTTTGCATGGATATTATGATGCCCAGGATGAACGGTCAGGAGGCTGTCCGTGAAATCCGCAAATTGGAAAAGCAAAATGGTATCAGTGAGATGAATGCCGTCAAAGTGGTTATGACCACAGCGGTTGATGATAAAAAACAGGTGACCGAAGCTTTTTACAAAGGCGGTGTCTCATCTTATTTCGTCAAACCTATCGACAAAGAAAAACTTATCGCGGAACTTAAAATTCTCGGTTTAGTCTAAGCCCGCATTCAGTCGGCGGGCATCTTCAAAATCCTTGCGACTTCGATCGATCATGAGTTTTTCAAGGTTCCGGCTGTCAATTCCCATCAGAATTTGATAGGCGCAGAACTTTGTTTTACAGAAAAACACATCAAACGGGTCTTTGCGCTCGTGCGATCTATAGATGCGAATGCCTGGCACATCCGCCTTTTGGATGTATTCAGCCTCGGCATTGATAAGCAGCGGCTCGATGTCATGCTTGTTCTGCCATGGAATACAGGCGCCTGTCATTCCCATACCCGGCTCCATGATGGAGCGTATTTTTTCCGTGACGCCGCCCACCGGGAGAATGATGTGGCCGGTGAGAGATCCGGTCACACCGATGGTCTGATTGACCGGTAGGCGGATATAGTCGGAAACCAGGGCGATGTCCATGGCCACGGAGGCGCTGTCGCCTTCCACACCGCCGTGGGCCTGAATATATTCCACATGCATTTCATAGCCCACATACGGTGCAGCGATTTTTTTAAATACTTTCTTGATGGAAGCTCTCACATTTTGAGCGGCTGCTTTGGCGATGTCGCCTGTTTTGCCGGACGCGGTTACGACGTCCGCTCCGCCGGCGATAATTTGACCATGAATGGGCAGGGGTTGCCCAAACATCCGACCGCTTGACGGACTATTGAACACAGCCAGTCCCACCACATAGCCGATGGCGTCGGTCAGCGTTGAGATGTATTTTTTCAGGTCTTTTTTTTGCTCAATCAACTCCCGGGTCATGGCGCCTTCAAGAGTCGTATGCTCGATCAGTGCCCGGCGAATGTGTTCGGGTTGAACGAGGTCGGCATTTTGGGCAATGGCGATGAATTCCGCTGATTTGATCACACCATTGATCGGCCTTAAAACGCAACTTAGTTTGCCGTCGCCGGCTCGGCAGCGCAACTCCTTGATAACCTCCATCACCGCAGCCTGTGAAAATTCTCGCGGGATCAGCGCATAATTTTCCGGCAGCGTCCGACCCATGATTTGCTCGCAACGCTGCCGGATGCCGGCATGGCCCTCTTTTTGCAATATTTCGCCCCATACGGCGTCAAACTCACTTTCCAGCGCGCGGATCTCTTGTTTGACATATTGGGCCGCCTGGCGAATGGATTCTCCACTTTCAGGCACGGCGCTCTCCATCTCGATCACTTCTCCCTTATCTTCAATGCGGCTCAGAAAGGCGCCATCGCCCTCCTGTTTGAGATGGGTCAATGTATCGTGATTGCAACAGGCGATGAAAATATTTTCGGCCCGCAGAGGGGCTTGGGAGCGGTCGGCTGAACCGCTGCCGCTATGGCTTCCCCCTTCCAGGGTATAGCTTTTGCTCTGCATCACTTCGAGCAGTTCGGGCATATAACCGGCTTTGATCATGGTTCTGAGTTCGTCGATGTATATTATCGGCGAGGTGGCGTGAGCGCCTAAAAATGCACGTTTATGGGCCGGCGTGTGCAGATGACCGCTTTGATAGGGGTCATGACGAAAGCCACCCTTCATGCTGCGGGCGTCGGGTTCTGCCACCCGGGCCATAAGCTCGATTTCTCTGCGCGGGTCGAACAGAATTTCCGGTACCATGTCCTCCAGATGTTTGATGTTGTGACGTGTTCCGCCGTGGGTGGCGCGCTGTATCTTTTCCTGGGCGCGGTATTGATTCTCCTGAATGAACATGAAGATGGTCCCCATACCGGTCAATCCGGTTACCACCAGTGCCGGGGAAAAAAAAAGGCCGGCGGCAGCGCTGGCACCGGCAGCGGCCAGGAGCCAGTATTTGGCACGGCGAACCGATTGGATGGGGCCGGCCAGATTAAATTCGCCCATGCGCTCTGCCGCAAGGTTGATATTGTCCATGAGCTGAGAGATGATGCGATCCATTGTTTCGGGTGATTCATAGGCAATTCGGATATGGTGTTTGTCCCTGCCCGGATAAGCCACAATGGCGCGGGTCGGACGCAAATACTCTCCCAATGAGCGGTACAGCACATCTTTGAACATGTTTGCCAGAAGTGATTTGCCGGTACCCGGTCTTCCCACCATGAGAATATGCCCCCTGTTTTGCGCTATTTTTCGAATGGCGGCTTTGGCGCGGTTCTGAAACACAACACGCTCGATCGGGTCTTGGGGCAGGATGATATCGGCGGTGCTTTCAAAGAAGTTGAGATGGGATTTCAGGTTCTGCGGGTATTGCAGCAGTTCCTGAATCCAGGCACGATCATCGGTGGTGTACGGGCTATGATTCATGATGGCCCCCTATTTCCAAGGGTTGATCTTATTGATCAAGGTTTGTTGGGGCGGGGGATTTCAAAAAGCGCCTTTCAAGTCCGGTATTTGATTTTATCGCTTTTTCAGAGTTGTTTAAAAAGCAAGATTGATGCCGCAAATGTTAAATTTATAATTTCAAACGGTTGCTTTGTTAAATGCTCAAACTGGGTATTGCAT
>JBFFHG010000141.1:0-7199 GCA_041557055.1 Desulfosarcinaceae bacterium | reverse complement strand
GTTGGCTATCTGGCCAGCGACAAACTTTCCGCTCACCGGGAAGGCGGTCTGTACCGCAAGGAGATGCGTGAGGAGTTTGTAGAGCAGTATGCTAAGAGCTTTGACCAATGGCGCCAAAAGTTTATCCAAATGCAAGATCAGGTGGATGCCATTATCATCGGCACCCCGGAGGATATCCAGGGATGGAACGGGGCCAAAGCCATGCGCGTTGTGCTGGATCAGACCCGGGTTCCAACCGGCAGCGTGCTTAAGGGATTGGCCGACTATGCGCTTATCGGCTATGAAGATGATGCGATGGTGGTCAATAAAAAGATTGCCAATCGGCTTGGCGTTGATGTTCCCAAGAGCTATCTGCGCAGCGCCGCCCGCGTTATCGAGTAGGCCAAATGGCGCTATCGCCGTGCGTCGGCCCTCTTTCAAAGGGTTTGACGCACGGTGTGGGCTGATGCGTCTCCATTTTTCAGCCGAAATCATCTCTATTTTGCCAAATTCTAAATTCGGTTGCCTTTTTTACGGGTTTGGGTTGAAATGGCCGAACTTTGTGTGAAAGGCGATTCAATGGATTTGTTCGAAACTCAGGCAGAAGAAAAGATGGCCGAATCCCGGCCGTTGGCCGAGCGCATGCGGCCCCGTAACCTGGATGACTTTATCGGTCAGGATGAAGTGGCCGGCCCGGGCAGTCTGTTGCGCCAGGCCGTAGAGCACGACCGCATTTTTTCCATTATTCTGTGGGGGCCGCCGGGGTGCGGCAAAACCACTTTGGCGCGGATTATCGCCCAGCGATCAAGATCCCATTTCGTCCATTTTTCAGCCGTGCTGTCCGGCGTCAAAGATATTCGCGCGGTCATTGATGAGGCCCGCGACCAACTCAAGCTCCACCACAAAAGCACGGTTTTGTTCGTTGATGAAATCCATCGTTTCAATAAATCCCAGCAGGACGCCTTTCTTCATCATGTGGAGAGCGGCCTGCTGACTTTGATCGGCGCCACCACGGAAAATCCCTCTTTTGAAGTCATCGCGCCGCTGCTCTCCCGCTGCCGGGTGATTACGCTCAAACCCCTGGCCGGGGCGCATCTGCAAACCATTTTACAAAAGGCCCTCCAGGATGGGGAGCGGGGCCTGGGACGTCACCATCTGGAACTGACCGAAGAGGCGGCCGCCCACCTGATTCGCATATCCGACGGCGATGCCCGCACCGCCCTGAACAATCTTGAAATGGCCTCCTTTTTGACCCTGGCGCGCAAAGGCCCTCCCAAGGAGCAGGCACCGCGCTGCATCGAACTGGCCGATATCGAACAAGCTGTCCAGCAAAAGGCCCTTCAATACGACAAAACCGGCGAGGCGCATTACAACCTGATCTCAGCCCTGCATAAAAGTATGCGGGGCAGCGATCCGGATGCCGCGCTCTATTGGCTGGCGCGTATGCTTATGGCCGGTGAAGATCCCATGTACATCGCCCGGCGGATGGTACGGTTTGCATCAGAGGACATCGGCAATGCCGATCCCTACGCCCTGCGCATGGCCATGGCCGCCATGGAGGCTTATCGGTTTGTCGGTCCGCCCGAGGGCGAACTGGCCCTGGCCCAAGCCGCCGTCTACCTGGCCACGGCGGCGAAAAGCAACAGCATATACAAAGCCTACGGCCGGGTTCAAGAGGTTATCCGCACCACCGGAAGTCTGCCGGTGCCCATGCATATCCGCAATGCGCCCACCCGGCTGATGAAGGATATGGGGTACGGCCGGAATTATAAATATGCCCACAATTTCACCGATGCTTATGTGCCTCAGCACCATCTGCCCGAGCAACTCCAGGGGAACATATACTATTTTCCCCTGGATCGGGGGTATGAAAAACTCATCAAACAACGCCTGGACCACTGGCGCCTGCAATTAAAAAAATAAAATGCGTTTACTTGGTATTATCCGGCTGGAACATTTTATGAAATATCCATGATCATGACCTCAACCTCTCTGATCTGATCGCCGCGCTGGACGCCGAGGCGCACCGTCCGGCCGATTTCGTAGCCTTGCATGATCCGGACGAACTCAACAATGTTTTTTACCGTCTCACCATCCACGGAAAGAATCACATCGCCCAGCAGGCGGTTGCGGTAGTCGATACCTTTCAGGCCGGCCCGATCAGCCGAAGAGCCCGGCATAATGCGGTCGATGACCACCCCCATCACCCCTAATCCGGCGGCGCTCTCTTCGCTTAAAGCAACAATGCCGATGCCCGGCCTCGGCACCTTGCCTTTGGAGATCAACAGGGGCACCACCTGGTTGACCACATCCGCGGGAACAGCGAAACCGATACCGGCTGAATTGCCGGACCCGCTGATAATTGCCGTGTTGACGCCGATGAGCCGGCCGGCCGAATCGATGAGGGGCCCACCGGAGTTTCCCGGGTTGATGGCCGCATCGGTTTGAATGACTCCCACCACTTCCCGTCCGGCTGCCGTGGGCAGCCGCCGGTCAAGAGCGCTGATCACCCCGGTGGTCAAGGTGCGCGACAGGCCGAAGGGATTGCCGATGGCGAACACCGATTGGCCTACTTGGAGATCGTTGCTGGTTCCCACCGGAATGGGCTGGATGTGGGCCGGCATGTCGCGTAAGCGCACCACCGCAAGATCATGATCCTGTGAGCCGCCCACATAGGTTGCTTCGATGGCCTCGCCCGTATCCAGGCGCACCTGAATCCGTTCAGCGCCCTGGACCACATGGAAATTGGTAACCACATGTCCATGCTGATCCCAAACAAAACCCGAACCGGCACCCTGGCGGATCTCCCTCGTGCCGAAAAAACCACGCACGGCATTTTCGGTGAAAATATAGGCCACCGACGGGGCCGTGCGATTAAAAATCTCGATGGTGGCTTTCTCAAAGTTGGCCAGATCGCCGCGCGGTTCAATCAGGCGCGGCTGGCTCTGCGTGAAGCGATTGCGGTCATTGTAGCGTTCAAAAAAGGTCAGCGCGACAACAACTGCCAATCCGGCGATGATCCAGAATAATTTACCGCGCGAGGCCATGGAATATGAATTCGAGCCTTTAATCCTCTCCCTCACGGGAGAGAAAAAGTTGCATGGATGTTATTTTACGATCGTAACAGGGCAGGAGGATTTCAATATGATGTATGTGGCGTTGGAGCCGAAAAGCAGTTTGCCGACCTTTGATCGCCGTTTAACACCGATAAAGATGCCTTCCGAACCACTTTCGCCGGCGAAATTCACCAGATCTTCGCCAGGCCGCATGCCCCTGATGAGCAAGTGGGTTTGGACATCAATGCCCTGTTTTTTCAATTTTATCTCGACATCCTTGAGAGCGTTCTCAGCCTGCATTATTTTATCAGTCTCTTCGGTCGTGCCGGTTTCCATCGAAGTAACCACATCTATTGAAGCATTGAATGCTTTGGCATGTTTAATTGCCAGGGTCAGGGCTTCATTAGCGGAATTTGATCCATCGTATCCGACCAAGAATTTCATCAATAACTCCTTTCATGCATCTGCCTTGGAAGTGGTTTTTTTTCTTTTTCCTAAGTTTGCACTAATAGTGTCCGGGCCAGCTCCTGTCAAGTAAGCTGCATCCTTTTTTAAAAAAAAACGACTTCAGCGATGGTAAACACTAAAAAATCCAATCCCCCCTTGTGCGGAGGCGGGCGGACAAAGCTGATTTCACAAAGCCGCGGTCTATTGGCTGCTGTGGTCTTGGGATATCATCGATTCCAATTCCGCCAAAACAGCCCGCCCCAATTTTTCAATGGTATAGGGCTTGCGGACATAGGCCCCGGCGCCTAACCGTTGGACCTCTCTGACCCTGTCCGATTCTGAAAAGCCGCTGGTGATGATCGCTTTTTGCTCCGGATGGATAAGACGGATTTGGCGGTAAGTTTCACAACCATCCATACCCGGTGACATAATCATATCCAGAACCAGCAGGTCCACCGCATGGTGTTTCAGATACTCGATGGCCTGTTCGCCACTGGCAGCCGTTGCCACTTTATAGCCCAATCGAGACAGGATGCCGGAACCGATTTCACGCTGATTGTCCACATCATCGACCAGCAGGATGGTTTGCCCGTGGCCTTTGAGGCTGTCCGGTTGGTATCTTGTATCCGCTGTTTCGGGCGCCGGATCTGTGGTCGCTGGAAAATGGATAACGACCTGCGTGCCCAGACCGACCTCGCTTTTGATATCGATATGCCCGTTGTGATCCTTGACCGCTCCCCAGACAACCGCCATTCCCAATCCGGTGCCGCTGAGGCCCATTACTTTTTTGGTGTAAAACGGCTCAAAAATATGATCTATGTCTGTTTCTGAAATGCCGCCGCCGGAGTCTTGCACGGATAGTTGGACATAATCCCCTTTATTGAATTTATGGTATTTCTCTTTATGCCGGTGCGGATGAAGGTTTCGCAGGGCGATCTCAATGGTGCCGCCCCTGGCCATGCTTTCGATGGCGTTGCCGATAACGTTCATGACAATCTTTGTCAGGTGAATCGGCACGCCTTTGATATTCATCAGATTCTCATCGTACGCTTCTTTGAAACAGATGCCCTGATGATCGCAGAGCATCTTTTGGCACTCCGGGCTGTCCAGGTAATCCTGAATGATAACGCGCAAGTCCACCACTTCAAAGGCGCTCCCCCCTCTTCGGGCCAGCGTCAGAAGGTCCTGAACGATAGCGGAGGCTTTCTGGCCGGATTGTTGAATTGTTTTCAGCGGCTTGTGCAACGGGCTGTCCGTGGGCAGATCCATCAGCAGCAGTTCCGGGTAACTGACAATGCCCGACAAGACATTGTTCAGATCATGGGCCACGCCGGATGCCAAACGGCCGATGGCCTCCATTTTATGAACTTGCGAAAGCTGTTTTTCCAGCCGCTCCCTCTCTTTGCGATCGGAAATGTCCCTGACAGTGCCGATGGCGTGCCATTTTTTTTTAATTTTGACCGAGGAGAGGGAAATTTCAACCGGTATTTCCAGTTTGTCTTTTCGAACAGCCCTTAATTCCAGCCTTTTTCCGATAACATGACCATTGCCGGAAATTGCGAATTCCGAAAAGCCCTTGTCAAATTGGTCATGGGTTTTCAGTGGTGTCAATAATTCGTGCAAATTGAGCCCCATGGCTTCATCTTTGGTGTATTGAAAGATGGTACAGGCCGCATCGTTCCAGTAGACGATTTTTCCCTGATCATCCATTACAATAATGGCATCCAAGGCTGCAAGGGCGATGGCCTTGAACATCTCCTCACTGGTGCGCAGCGCTTCACGGGCCTCAAGCTTATCGGCAATCTCTTGTTTCAGCGAATCGTTAATCGTCCTTAATTCTTGTCTCTGTTGTTTTAAATCATCTTTGGCGATTCGCCTGGTTTGCCGTGTAAGATGACGCAGGGAGGCCTGAAGGCTTTTCAGACTGCCGGCGCTGATATCGGCGCAGAGATCCCCACTGGAGATACTCAGGAGATCTTCATACAGCTCTTTTTGACTTGAAATTAATTTGTTGACGAACGCGCCAATTTGTCTGATTTGGTCATCAGCGTGTTCAGCCAACGCCAGTTTGTCAGGGAGTTGCCCTTGCAAAAGGCGGTGCAATGCATCCGATATGGCATTGAGTCTTTGGATATCCGTCTGATCCATTGGCTCTTGTCCTTATAAATCCCAACCGTTTTTTCTCATGCTGTACGCACGGCCGCCAAAGGTTTCAAAACACTCTGCAGCCCTTCATCAGACAGTTATCGGCAATTCCTATGCCATCCTTTACGAGATAATCCCCTGTCTGGATTTCGGGGCGCCGATGCAGATCCGTATACGAACACTGCGCCAACGCCATATTTCAAATCCTCGACATTACAGGCGGATACCTCCGGTTTGAAACTCGAATTCGCCTCGATCTTGAACCAAGATCCGTTTTTTGAGATGGCTTGTAATGTCGCGCTGAATTCAATGCGCTTGATTCGTGATCAACGCAATTTGGCAAGGCCATAAATCACAAATCAAGATTTGACCACGATTCCCTGTTCCCGAGCGCAGCGCCGAGTTATTCCTTGTTTTTATTCAATTCTCTCCCAGGTCAGAACACCCACGGCGTTTTCCTCACCATAAGACAACGGTGGCGTGCTCAGAGTTAACAGATTGCCGTGTAACTCGAAAAACCGTTCCTGGATCCGGTCCTCCCAGTTTGGAAACATGCTGCCCTCCACATAATGCCTGACAATATTTTTCTCGCTGTCAATCTCATACCTGCCATAATAGCCTATGAACGATTCAAATGCCGCTTTTATCTCCGCCGGTGTCCCCTTCAGAGGATCTGGTGAGACAAAACGGGAACGCCCGGACGGCATCAATTTTCCGGACATATATCCGCCCCCGGTGTAGATGAGCAACCCTTTGACCTCTTTTCCGAACGGGTATAATGTTTCTTTTTCGGAGAATTTCAATTCAAAAGAGACCAGTCTCCAAGTCCCGTTTAAATCTGCTGATTTTTTCATATAAATTCAAATTTCCTTTTCAAAGAACCTGGCTGTGTACTCTGGACTTCATGGATAGTGCCCATCCATAAATGGCCAATTTGCCCGATATCCGTGTTGGGGGAAAAATTTTATCCTCGGAATATCAACCATATGCCCGGGGTAAAATTTTTCGCAGGCCTTGATCTCGACCAAATTTGCCTATTTCTGGATGGGCACTGGTTATGCCTCTGTCAGCACTTTAAGAGACATCTTTTCAACAAGTCCCATAACTTTTTCTTGATATGAACGCATATGTGGTGCGGATAGATGTGCCTTCAAATCCTCCAAGCTTGCCCACTTTTCGATTATTGTGACAACATTTTTACTTAATTCCTGAGGCGCCAGGCCAGTGGGGATGTCAATGGTCGGCGCATACTCCATGCATCCCTTCTCCTTAAGAACATTCGGAATGTTGGATTTGAAAATATCAATAAACTCCGGCACCCGGCCCTCTTTAACTTGTATTGATGCAATAGCGTTTATCATTTTATGATCTCCTTGTTTTTTTGTTTCATAAGACGCCGCCTGCATCAAATTCATCAAGCATTTGATGCAGCCTTCTCTCTTTTGTTACATCGTGTCCATCCATAAATGGCCAATTTGCCCGGTATCCGTGTTGTGCGAAAAATTTTATCCTCGGAATATCAACTATATGCCTATAGAGTAGGCTATTGATGCCGCTACCATTAGTTTCAAT
>JBFFHG010000140.1:0-7216 GCA_041557055.1 Desulfosarcinaceae bacterium | reverse complement strand
TTTCAAAATTGAACTGGGCCATCTTTGTCCCGCCGCGAACGGTTTCGGTGCCGTCCGCGTTCACCTCGGTGACATTAACGTCCTGGTAGTCAAAGCCGCGCAGGGAATTTATGCCGCCCAGATAGAATTTTTCATAATCCGGCAAAATCTTGCTGTCGCTGTTTTTAGTCACTGTGCCGGCCTTGCCGTGAACAAATCCCACCAGCTCTTTAATCAGCGGAAAATACCATCCGGTTTCCACGGTATATTTGTTAAAGCCCACATCCCCCCCCAGGCCGGCATATTCAAATGTGATACTGTGTTTCGAGCCTTCAGTGGGATTGTAAAGGCTGTCCCTGGAGTCATAACCCAACGCCAGGGAGATACTGCTGGTGACATTGGTGCCCTCCAACTCCTTAATGGTTTCGTCGGCCTCGGAATTCGTGACGTTCACATCGCTGGAATCGATGTTATAGGACCAATAGATCCGGGTGTCGTCAAAAATGGGATAACTGAAGCCCAAACCGGCGCCTTTGCTGAAACGATCATAATCGGTGTACTCTTTCTCCTGGTCATAGGCGCTGATGGTTGCGCTTAGCGGCATATCGAATAGATAGGGTTCATTGAAACTGAAGGTGTATCGCGTGGTCGAGCCGCCGATTTGGCCTTCAAACTTCAGGGTTTGGCCTTTGCCCAGAAAGTTGCGATGCGCCACGGAACCCACCAGAAAGATGCTCTCTTCGCTGCTGTAACCCGCCCCAAAGCTGAACATGCTGGAGAGTTTTTCGGTGACGCCGATCTTGAGCACCATTTTATCGTCTGCGCTGCCCTTAAGGGTGTCCACTTTAATATCTTCAAAATAGTCCAGGCGGTAGAGCTTGCGAATGCTTTTTTTGAGGGCGGTCCCGTCAAAGCGCTCCTGTTCGTAGATCAGCAGTTCACGGCGGATCACCTTGTCGCGGGTGCGGGCGTTGCCGCTGATATAGATGTTTTCCAAATAGACCTCTTGCCTTTTTTGGACATTATAGGTGATATCCACCACCAGGTTATCCTGGTTTTCGTTAACCTGCGGTTTGACATCGGCATAGGCGTAACCGTGGTTGCCGTAAAGATCGGTCAATGCAATCACATCGTTGCGCAACTTTTCGCGATTGAAATAGGTCACCTGGCTAAGGCTCAGATCCTTGAGCAGTTCCTCCTTGGGCAGGATGAGATCTCCGGAAACATCTATGCGGCCCACCTTGTACCTGTCGCCCTCTTCGATTTTAAAGGTGATACGAATGCCCTCCGGTCCGATATCGACCTGGGGGTCCCCCACTCTGGCATGAATGTAGCCCTGGTTGTGATAAAAATTATTTAATATGGCCGCGTCCTGATCCAGTTTTGTGCGGTCCAGATCTCCGGATGACGAAATCCAGTAAAAGAATCCTTTCTCAGATGTCTGGATCTCTTTTTTCAGTTTTTTGACTTTGAAGGATTTATTGCCTTCAAATTCGATATCCGTGACATAGAGTTTGGGGCCTTCGTCAATATCAAATTCAATGTCGGCCTGGTTGTTTTCCAGCGGCAGAACTTTATATTCGACCTTGATCTGATGGTAATTCTTCTCTTTGTACATGGACTCGATCTGCTCGATATTACTTCTGATTTTAAAAATATTAAGTATCGCTCCGGTATTGATGGTCAGATTCTCTTTGACCTGATCGTCATCAAAACGCAAATTCCCGGTGATTTTAATACGTCGAATGGTGGGTTTCTCTTTGACGTTATAGGTCACTATTTTCCCATCAGAGGTTGATTCGGCATCGGTGCTCAGATCGTCAAAATAACCCATTTCAAAGATGGCCTTGATATCCTTGGAGACCTGATCCTTTTTATAGATGCCGCCCACCTTGGTTTTAATCACCCGCTCGATGGCATCCGATTCGATCCTTTCATTGCCGGCAATACGAATTTCAGATACGATTTCACGCTGAAACAGCTTCAGGCCGATTTTCTGACCAAGGCTGTTCAATACGGTGAGCAGATTTTCCAGCCGGGTTCCCCCGGCATTGAAGACCGCAGGCGGCGATTCCCCCGAAGGCCCGGTCATACGGGCATCCAGACTGAATTTATCGCCGATCAGCGTAAGGCTGCCCCAGATGACATGATCGGCCTGGTATTGCCGTGCGATTTGCCTGATTTTTTCAGCATTGAACCCGGTTTTGGATGTCTCCCGGAGCTTGTCGGCTGCCATGGGCACAATGGTTGCACCTTCTTTTTTCAACTGGTTGCCCAGTACCTCGGCGATTTGGGCACTCAGGTAATCAAGGTCACTGGTTGCATTGATACTGAAGGGCAACACCATCACCTTGATAGGGGGTGCGGCACTTGCCATGACAGGATTTAACAGGCCGGTTATGAGCAGAAGTGCCGGAAGGATTGGAAAAAGCAGGCGGTTGGAAAATGGCCGTGTATGCATTTTATGAACTCGCATTTGTTGTTTCAGATCGTGATCCTGGATTCGATGCGCAGGATGCTTCAGCCAGGCCTTATTAAGCGCCCGGCTGACATTTTGATATCCGCTCAGCCAGGCCAAATTCTGCTATTAATAAAGGTATTCAAGCTTACCGTCAACCAGCGTTGCTTGATGTTGCATATAGGAAGCCAGTTCCATGTTATGGGTGACCACAATCATGGCCATCCCCATCTCCTGATTGAGTTCCAACAGCAACTGGTGGATCTGTTCGCCATTGGCTTTGTCCAGATTGCCTGTGGGTTCATCGGCCAGCAGGATGGTCGGATGAAGCGCCAGGGCACGCGCCAGGGCAACGCGTTGTTGCTCCCCGCCGGAAAGTTCGGTGACTTTTTGGTGCAGTCTTTCGGCCAATCCCACTCTTACTAAAATGGCTTCAGCGGTTTGCCGAGCCTGGGGTTTGTCGTTCCCGCGAATCAGGGACGGCATCATGGCGTTTTCCAAGGCACTGAATTCGGGTAACAGGTGATGGAATTGAAAAACAAATCCCATGGTTTCATTGCGGAATCTGGCCAAGCGTTGATCGTCATATTGAAAGACATCCTCCCCCTTGTAGAGCAGAGACCCCCGGTCGGGTCGATCAATGGTGCCGAGGATATGCAGCAAGGTGGATTTTCCGATTCCCGACGCACCGACAACCGCTAAGGTTTCACCGGGCATCAGGGCCATATCCAGGTTGGCCAGAACTTGGATAGAGGCCTTGCTGCTGTCAAAACTTTTGGTCAGTCCCAACGCCCGCATCAGCTTGGCGGGGGCTTCAAAAGTTGTTTCGGAACCGTTTGACGCATTTTGGGTATCAACCATAACGAATGGCCTCCACTGGGTCCAGGCGTGATGCCTGGTGGGCGGGATAGAGCGTGGCCAGGAAACAGATAATCAGGGCGGCCACTGCAACGAGAACCACATCGAATACTTTGAGGTCTACCGGTAAGGCGGTGATATAATAAACGTCACCGGGCAGGCGGACCAACTGGAATTTTTTCTGTAAAAAACATAACAACGTTCCAAATGTAACGCCGACGGTCGTTCCGATGAGACCTATCAGCATGCCTTGCAAGACAAAGATTTTTTTTATGGTCCGGCCGGTGGCTCCAAGTGTCTTGAATATGGCAATGTCTTTGGTTTTTTCCATCACCATCATAACCAGGGAGCTGGTTATGCTGAAGGTGGCAACCAGGATGATCAGCGTCAGGGTAATGAACATGGCGATCTTTTCAAGCTTCAGGGCTGAAAATAGATTCTTGTTCAACTCCGCCCAGGTTTGAAATTCATATGAAGGTCCCAATGCGGCCAGGATTTTCCTGCCGATGGCGGATGCTTTGAAAACGTCGTCGATACGTACCTCCACCATACTTGCGGACGATTTCATGTGATTCAAGCCCTGGGCATCGGCCAGGTTGATAAACGCTTGACTTCCGTCATATTCATACATGCCGGTTTCAAAAAAATCAGCCACCACAAACCGTTTCATAAAGGGTACAAATCCGATCGGCGCCAAGGTCCCGCGGGGTGAAACAACAAAGAGGGTGTCGCCCTGAATCAGCCCAAGGGCTCTGGCCAAGTCCCGGCCCAGCACAATGGGGGGAAGGGATACACCGTTTTGGGCGCCCGGGCCATGATTTGCGCTATCTTTCAATGCGCTGACACTTTTCAGGTCCAGGCCCTGCAGCAGACCATTGGGGTCTACGCCTTTAAGGACCGCACCTGCCACCCGGCTGTCCGATCGCAACATGACCTGTAGTTCGACAACCGGCCAGGCGGCCCGCACGCCTTTTGTCTTTTGAGCCAGGCGGACGACTTGATCATAGTCATCCATGGCTTTTCCGTTTTGTCTGACAACCAGATGGGGTTCAATGCTCATGATACGCGATTTAAGATCCGACTCAAATCCCCCCATGACAGCAATCACCACGATCAGGGCGGTGACGCCGATGGTGACACCGATAATTGAAAATAGGGTGATCAGGGCGATGATGGCCTGTTTGGGCTTGGATCCAAAGTAGCGACGGCTTATGAAAATCTCAAATGGCATCAGCCCCCTTACACCCTGGAAATGGGCAAAACATTTTTTCCAAATTCAACCCGACCCGGTTATTGGTTTTTGGATTTCATGTGGGGAAAAAGGATAACCTCGCGGATTGAAGACGCATCTGTAAAGAGCATGGCCAGCCGGTCGATGCCGATGCCTTCGCCGGCCGTGGGCGGCATGCCGTACTCCAGGGCTTCAATGTAGTTTTCGTCCATTTGATGCGCTTCATCATCGCCTTCCCTGCGGTCGGCCATCTGCTGTAAAAAGCGCTGGTTTTGGTCCTCGGGATCGTTCAGCTCGGAAAAACCGTTGGCGATCTCAAAGCCGGCAATGAAGAGTTCAAAACGTTCGGTGGTATCGGGGTCCGTATCGCTGCGCCGGGACAGCGGCGAGACCTCCACAGGGTATCCTGTGATGAACGTCGGCTGAATCAGTTGAGGTTCCACCAGGGCGTCGAACAGTTTTGTGATAATTTTTCCGATGCGTTTGGTTTTGGTCAGATGGACGCCCCTGGCCTCGGCAAAGTTGATCAGTGCCTCGCGGTCCTTAAGTAGATTGGATGGCAGCCCGCCCAATTGTTCCAGGGCTTGGGCCATGGTCAACTTTTTCCACGGTCCCAGAAAATCGATGGTGCGGCCCTGATAGGTGATGGTGGTTGTTCCCAATATCTGTCCGGCGATATCGGCGAACAGTTGTTCGGTCAGGCTCATCAAATCTGTATAGGTCGCGTAAGCCTGGTAAAACTCAAGCATGGTGAACTCGGGATTGTGCTGGGTGGAGACACCTTCGTTGCGGAAATTGCGGTTGATCTCAAACACCCGTTCAAATCCGCCCACCACCAATCTTTTCAAGTATAGTTCCGGCGCGATGCGCAAATAAAGATCCATGTCCAGGGCATTATGATGGGTGACAAAGGGGGTGGCTTCGGCCCCTCCGGCAATGGGCTGCATCATCGGGGTTTCCACTTCAAGATAGTCATGCTGAAGGAAAAAATTGCGGATCGCCTGGGTCATCCGGCTGCGCACCGTAAAAATGCGGCGGACATCCCCATTCATGATCAGATCAACATAACGCTGGCGATATCGCTTTTCAGGGTCTTTAAGACCGTGAAATTTTTCCGGAAGCGGGCGAGTGGATTTGCATAGCAAGGCCATCTCTTCGGCCAGCAGGGTCCACTCCCCGGTTTTGGTCTGAAACAGGGTTCCGGTAAGTCCGATAAAATCACCAATATCCATTTTTTTAAAAATGGCATAATTGGTGTCTCCCACTTTGTCCCTGCGGATATAGGCCTGCAGTTGTCCCATTCGGTCACGGAAGCGAATGAAGGCGGATTTTCCAAAACTGTTTATCGCCACGATGCGCCCGGCGACCGTATATGCCGCGGTTTGCTCGGCAGCCCCATCAGCCACACTTTTTTGGATATCGGCAGTGGTGTTGGGGACGACAAAACCGTTGGGGAACGGATTGATCCCCTCCTGACGAAACCCCTCTATTTTTTGTTTGCGTTGACCGATCAGGTCTGCTGCTTTTTCAGTGTTCATATCAATGCCTCTATAAGAAAAAACGGGCTATACGATGCTTTCGCATTTTGCATCGCACCCGTTGGCTGTTTAATGCCCTGCTTTCAGTGCCCAAATTAAACATTTTTTGCTACCCCATTTGTATAGGCCTGTCAAGGTTAAGTTTTTAATCTGCCGGAGAGTTTTGTTGACTTCCGCCGGCGGGGCCTTTAGATTCGGGCCGAGTTTTTAGGGCTTTGTGCCCTGACTGATTCTTTAGGAGCGGGTTTTAGTTCCATGAATTCGGAATGGTGGACGATGAGTCGTCAAAAAGCGACACTATGGGCTTGGAGCCTATTCTATAACGGGTTGCTTATGATGGGGGCCTTCTTGTTTCTTCCCGTGCTCATTTATCTGGCGGCCGCAAAGGTCAAAAGACGCCGGACGTTTCGGCCCAGAATGGGGTGGTGCCGGTATGCCTGGCAAGGGACCGGCCCCCAACGCAATGCTCGGCGCATCTGGGTGCATGCGCTCTCAGTGGGTGAAGTGCGGGCGGCCCAGGCCCTGGTGCCCCGGCTGCTTGGATTGCATCCCCATGTCCGGATCTGTTTTAGCGCCGCCACCTTCACCGGTTTTCAAGTCGCTGCCCAGTTGTTCGGCGATCAGGAGGGGATTGATCTGGCCTATTTTCCTTACGACTGGATCTGGGCGGTGCGCCGTGTGGCCTCCAAAATCAAGCCCTCGATGGTCATTCTGACGGAGACCGATATCTGGCCGAACTTTTTGATGGAGATGCGCCGACGCCATGTGCCTGTCCATCTTGTCAACCTGCGGCTGTCCGACGGCAGTTGGAAAAATTTCCGCCGGTTTAAGTGTCTTACCCGCCATATTTTTTCCTTGTTTGATAAGATCGGCGTTCAGGGCCGCAGGGATTTATGCCGCCTTGTCCAATTGGGGGTGCCATCCGGAAAAATGGCGGTTACCGGTAACATCAAATTTGACAGCGCCATGCCGGCAACAGATGCCGATCTTGCCGACAGGTGGCGAATGCGCCTCGAAATTCCATCCGGAAAACAAGTCGTTGTTGCCGGCAGCACCCACCAGGGGGAAGAAAAATTATTGTTCAGCGTATTGCATGCATTGTCCGGCGGGTCCGATTCCCCTGTTTTGATTGTTGCACCTCGGGACCCGCAG
>JBFFHG010000139.1:0-7223 GCA_041557055.1 Desulfosarcinaceae bacterium | reverse complement strand
GGGCTTTTGGCAGGTGCGGGTCGCGCGGCCGGCCGGGAAACCGGCACCATTTTGGTGCCGGATCTGAGAGTGCGATCCGGCCCCGGTACGGATTACCGCGTTCTGTCAAGCCTGGACAAGGGCGCGCAGGTCCTCATACGGGGTCGCGAGAAGGGCTGGCTTCAAATCAACTATAAGGGGATGGAAGGATATATTCTCGGTCGTGACGATTTTGTTGCGGTTTCCGGCCAAAAGCCCTCCGCGGAAACTCAAAATCAAAGAGGACTAAAGAATTCCCAACCCAGTGCCGAAACCATCACTGAACAGTTGCGTCAGACCCGGTCGGATCTGGCCGCCATCGCCCGCAAAGAAAAGGCCGTTGTGGCGCAATTCAATACAGCCGAAAAGGCGCTCAACCGGGCCCGCCGGCAGGTTCGCGCGGCGGAGTCGGAATTGAGGGACCTGAATGCCAAAATAGCGGAACTTGAGGGACAATCTGAGGGGCTGGAACGCGAGCTGCGGGCCGGAGAGGCTTATGCCGCCAAGCGACTGACGGCATTGTACAAACTCAACTGGGTGGGACGGATTCATATGCTGGCGACAGCGGACTCCTTTTTCGACTTTGTCCATCGCCGGTCCGCTCTGGAAAAAATTTTGAAACAGGATGAAGCCCTGCTGGAGGCGTTGACCAATGATAAACTTGCCTTGGAAACACTGTTGACCCAGTTGAATGCCAAAAAAACGGAAAAGCGCTCGTTGGAGCTGACCCGCAAAGATCGTTTGGACCGTCTCAGTGACCAACAAAAACGGCGAAAGTCTTTGCTGAATAAAATCCGTAGTGAAAAATCATTGGAATTGGCGGCCCTTGAAGCCCTCCGCCAGGCAGCCGAGGACCTGGATGCGGTTGTGGAACAAATTGAGCCCTCTGTTCATAAAGTTGCCCCCCGGCCTGAATCCGAATCAGGAGATAAACCGTTCGATACTTACAAAGGGTTGCTCAGATGGCCGGTAAGGGGTAAGATAGTCTCATTTTTCGGTCCTTACCGGGACAAAAAATATGCGGTAACCAATTTTCAAAGCGGCATCAATATTAAGGCCGAACGGGGAGAGCCCATTCGTTGCGTATCCGATGGGTACACCATCTACGCCAGTTGGTTCAAAGGGTTCGGCAATATGATAATTATCGATCATGGCAATCATTACTATACAGTCTACGCCCATCTGGAAGAGGTCTTTAAGGTCAAGGGAGATCGGGTGGAAAAGAACGAGGTGATTGCCACGGTGGGTGATTCCGGTTCGATGATGGGTCCGGCCCTTCACTTTGAAGTGCGCCATCATGGCAAGCCCATAGATCCGATGCAGTGGATTCAAAAAGGATAGGGGCTAAAACACAAGGAGCTGTCAATACATGTTGAAAACAAGCAAAGCATTTCGCTGGACGATTTTCTGCCTTTTTTCCCTGACGTTGGCCATTTTCGGGCCTGGCGTTTATAACGGTCTGAGCGACAACCGCGAGGACACATATGAAGGGCTCAAGGTCTTTTCCGATGTCATTGATTTGGTGGAAAAAAACTACGTGGATGACGTGGCGCCCAAAAAGCTCATCGAAAATGCCATCCAGGGCATGGTCAGCAGCCTTGATCCCCACTCCTCCCTGTTGACCCCCGAGGCTTTTAAAGAGCTGCAGATCGACACCCAGGGAGAATTCACCGGCATCGGTATTCACGTCACCATGCGCGACAATCTGGTAACGGTGATCTCGCCCATCGAGGGCACGCCGGCGTACATGGCCGGTATCAAAGCCGGTGATAAAATCGTCAAGGTGGACGGCTCCACCACCGAGAACCTTCGCGATGCGGTCAAGCGCATGCGCGGCCCCAAAGGGACCGAAGTCACCATTACGATCATTCGCGAAGGCGAGTCCACGCCCCTGGACTTTAACCTGGTTCGCGATGTGATTCCCATCAACAGCGTCAAATCCGCAACCCTGCAACCGGGTTACGGGTATATATGGGTAACCCATTTCCGGGAGAACACCTACGACGACCTGGTGAATGCCCTGGAAAAACTTGAGGCCAAGGAAAAACCCCTGAAAGGGCTGGTATTTGACCTGCGGGACAACCCCGGCGGCGTTCTGGACCAGGCCATCCGCATTTCGGATCTTTTTCTGGACAGCGGCATCATCATGACCAGCAAGGGCCGCCTCAAAAGACACAACCGCACCTACAGCGCCCATAATAACGACAGCACCCCCCATCCCTTCCCCATTGTGGTGCTGGTCAACGGCGGCAGCGCCAGCGCCTCGGAGATTGTTGCCGGCGCGCTGCAGGACCAGAAACGGGCGTTGATTATCGGCACCACCTCCTTTGGCAAGGGATCGGTGCAGGCCATTGAAAAACTCAGGGACGGCTATGCGCTTAAGTTGACCATCGCCCGCTACTACACCCCCAACGGTCGCTCAATTCAAGCCAAAGGAGTGGAACCGGATATCACTGTGGAGCACAAAATCATCGAAACCGCCGAGGCTGAGCAGAAACGGTTGTTCAAAGAGAAGGATCTGGCCAACCACCTGGATGCCGAACCCGCTAAAAACAAAAAACAGGCTCCGGCAAAAAAAGATGCCGAATCCCAAAAGAAATCTCAAACGCCTCGCCAGGGCTTGAAAGCGCTGGATGCAGAACAATTGATGACCGACAGCCAGGTGCGACGCGCTTTGGATATTCTGGTCAGCCATGATATTTTTAAAAAATTGAAAAATGGCTAAAAAGCGCGCCACCCCCAAAAAACGACGGACAAAGAAAAAATCATCCCCCAAAACCGATCTGCCGCTTCAGTTGGTCAAGATTTTCGGTACCTTGGCGGTGTTGATCTTTCTGGTGGTGAGTGCCGCGGTATTGGTGAACCACCTTCTCAAACGTTCACCCACGGATGCCCCGCCGGTGGCACGGATGCCTGTGCCACCGGTCAAAAAACAGCCAAGGCCGACTTACGAGGTCTTTCCTAAAAAGGAATCACCGCCCAAACCAATGGAAAAGCTGCCTCAGATGCCGGGAGATCACCCCCCCATCGTGGCCATCGTAATAGATGACATCGGCTATGACCGGCGGATCGCCGCCCAATTGCTGGCCATCGATGCCCCGCTGACCTTTTCGGTTCTGCCCTACGGCCCCCACAGCCGTGAAATTGCCGCCGAAGCCCGGTCCAAGGGACACGAGATCATGCTCCATCTGCCCATGCAACCCAATGAATTTCCGGCTGTCAATCCAGGACCGGGAGCCCTGCTCAGCCAAATGAGCGCCGATGAATTCATTGACCAGCTCAAAGCCGATCTGGACCAGATCCCCGGACTCAAAGGGGTCAACAACCACATGGGCTCAGCCATCTCCACCTCACCGGAGCGCATGCGCCAGATCTTCTCCATTCTAAAAAAACGGGGACTCTACTACATCGACAGCCGCACCACGGCCGAAACCATGGCCCGGCCCTCGGCCGAACTGCTTCAGATTCCCTTTGCCGAACGGGACATCTTCATCGATCATTTTGAGGATGAGCAGTTTATCCGCAAACAGCTCGGCCAGCTCATCAAACGCGCCCGAAGCCAGGGTTACGCCGTGGGCATCGCCCACCCCCATGATATCACCTGCCGGGTGCTGAACGACTTCCTGCCCGAATTGAAGCAGACGGTCGAACTGGTGCCGGCCTCCATGGTGCTGGACGCCGTCATGCTCGCCCAGGAAGCGAAAGAGCCCCATGCGGTAAGATAGGGACCTATCCAAACAGAAATTGAATACCCTGAGCCAGGCAGACCGAATAAAAAGGGCTTAAGGGGGCGCAATAAAAAATCAAACACCGGAAACGTGTTGAAACGACTAAGAGATTACGGGCAAGATGTGTTCCGCTTTAAGGACAAAGAACTCAAGTTCCGTTATTTCCGCCGCCCCACCAAAGCCACCCACTCTCCCTCTTTTCGGGTGTCCAGGATATCAAACCCGCAGGCGGCCATCTTTTCAGCCACGCCCATCTGAAAGGCCTGGATAATGCCAGAGCAGATGAACAGACCGCCGGGCCGGATCACGCGGACCACATCGTCCAACAGCTTGACAATCACTTCAGCCAGAATATTGGCCGCCACCATATCAAAGGTGCGGGAGACCTTATCCAGCAGATCACCGCAGATCAGTTCAACGGCGTCGGGGGCGATGTTGTTTTGGGAGATATTCTTGCGGGCGACATCGACGGCCATGGGGTCCAGATCGATGCCGGTCATGCGCCCGGCGCCCAATTTGGCGGCGGCGACAAGGAGAATTCCCGAACCGGTGCCCACGTCGAGCACGCTCCGGCCTTCACCCAGATACTTTTCCAGAAGTTGAACGCACAATGCGGTGGTGGGATGGGTGCCGGTGCCAAAGGCCATGCCCGGATCGATTTCGATGATCAGTTGTTCCGGTTCGGGTTGGTAATCGCGCCAGGTGGGCTTGACCACAATGCGCGGGGTGATCTTCTGGGGCCAGAAAAAAGCCTTCCAGGATTCGGCCCAATCCTCTTCATCAATGGCCTGGTAACGAATGCTGTATGTAAAGCCGTGTTTCCCCGCCAGCCGGGCCAGGCTCTGCTCCAAACAGTGCCGGCGGCTTTCCAACCGGTCGTCCGCCGGCAGATACCCTGTAACCGCCGGCGTTGCCGGCCGGGGAACGGCATCCGGGGCCCAGCTCTCCTCGGGCTCCAGAAACGGGTCGTCCACCACCACGCCTTTGGCATCGAGGTTGTAAAAAGCATCGGCGATCAGATCGACGATCAACGCGTCCTTTTCATCGGAGTAGGTGACTTTGGCTTCAATCCATTGCATGGGCGGCTTTTAGCCCAATTTTTAAGGCGATGCAACCCGGGATCGGAAAAGAGGCAGGACAATCGCATGTGTATGTTTAGGGTTGTTGGGCGCTGCGCCGCATTCCAGGATAAAACATGTCAAATGAAGGTTTTTGGGATCAAAATTGAGTTTTGTGATATATAATTCGATAAAATAAGGAAGAGCGAAGACGCGCCAATTTCCGTTCGATGGGCAAGATGAAAATCATGAGTCGCCTGACCGTTCCAATCATCCTCATTTTTGTGGCAATGCAGACCATCAGCGGATGCGCCCTGTTCAAGCCGATCAAACGGGAACCCGAAAAAAAGCTGCTGCCGGGGAGCTATTCCTCCGGCCCGAACCAATGGGAGCCGTCCCGGCGTTGGTGGCAAAAATTCAATGATCCGCAATTAAACCTGCTGGTTGAAGAGGCTCTGAGACAAAATCTGTCATTGCAGCAGAGCTGGGCGCGTCTTCGGCAGGTCCGCGCCCTGGCCGTCAAAAGCGGGGCGGATTTGTATCCGGATCTCGCGCTGAATGCCGGCGCATCCACAGGCCGACGCAGAGCGGAAACCACCGAAACTGTGGAGAGCTATTCTCTGGGGCTCTCCACCAATTACGAGATCGATTTGTGGGGGCGGATTCGCTCCGAACAACAGGCCGCCCTGCTTGAAGCCGCGGCATCGCGGGAGGATCTGAATGCGGCGGCCATCACCCTGAGCGCCAATGTCGCCTCCCGCTGGATCGGTATCATTTCCCAGCGCATGCAAAAAAAGTTGCTGTTGCAACAACTGGAGGCCAACCTGACCTTATTGGAACTGGTTGAGCTCCGATTTCGCAAATCCCTGGCATCGGCCCTGGATGTGTTTCAGCAACGCCAGGTGGTGGCGCAGTCAAGGGCCCAATTGCCCCTTGTGGAGCAAACCGAACGCCAGCTTCTGAATGAGCTGACCGTGTTGTTGGGACGCGCGCCCTTTGCCCTGCCCCGGATTCAGTCCCAATCTCTTGAAATTCCGACCGAAGTCCCCTCGACAGGGCTCCCGGTCCAATTGTTGACCGCCCGGCCGGACATACAGGCTGCCCTGCGACGGCTGGAGGCTGCGGACTGGTCCACAGCAGCGGCTCAAGCCGACCGGTTGCCCAATATCGGTATAACCGCCGGGGCAACCTATCAGGCCGAAGAGCTGTCACTGATATTCGATAACTGGCTTATCAACGTGGCGGCCAATTTGACGGCGCCGCTTATCGACGGCCGCCGCAGGCAAGCCGAAGTTGAACGACTCAAGGCCGTGGTGGCGGAAAATCTGGCGGCCTATCGTCAAACCATCCTTGAAGCGATGCGGGAAGTTGAAGATGCGCTGGTCAGCGAAGAGAAGCTGCGGGAACATCTCAAGGGACTCCGGGTCCAGCGCACGGCAGCCCAAAACGCCCTCAACGAGGCGCGCTACCGCTACCGCAACGGTTTGGAAGATTATCTGCCCGTTCTGACCCAGCTATTGACCGTGCAGGCCCTGGAACGGACTGAAATTCAACGCAAGGCCGACCTGCTGGCCGCCCGGATCGACCTGCATCGCGGCCTGGGAGGCACTTGGACCGACGCCCTGTCGCCCCATGGGGGGGTGACAAGCCCTGAATGAAATGCTGCATGGCAATTGCATTCAAAATGCAACGTGTTATCTTTGAAAGTATGTGGTTGATGAAACGCCATAAAACCGATCTTTCCAGGAACCAGAAACGTCATGCCCAACAATGAAATAGACGCCGCCTCCGATTCATCCGCAAACAAGGCCGCCCCTTTACGGTCAAAAACGGTGCTGGTTATGCTGTGCGTCGTGATCATCCTTGCAGGGGCCGTGGGTGCGGTCACCCTGGTCAAAACAGCACCCAAAGCACAAAAACGGCCGCCGGAAAAAATAGCGCCCCTGGTTGCCGTCCAGCAGGTCCATCCCGACACCCAGCAGGTTGTTGTTCAGGCGATGGGCAGCGTTATGCCGGACAATGAGTTGACGCTCAAATCCCGGGTGGCCGGGGAGATTGTCTACAAGCATCCCGAATTCACCCAGGGGGGCATTGTTCGCCAGGGTGATCTGCTCCTGCAAATCGATGATTTGGATTACAAACTGATTCTTACTCAAAAACAGAGTGCGGTCACCGATGCCCGCTACGCGTTGAAACTGGAAGTGGGACGTCAGGATGTGGCCCGACGGGAGTGGGAATTGCTCAACGACGACAAGACAGACCCGGCAGCCGATGCTGAGCTGGCTTTACGCAAACCCCACCTGGAAAAGGCGCGATCGGATTTGACGGCCGCTGAAGCGGAATTGGAGGCCGCCCGGCTGCAATTGAGGAGAACCAGGATTTACGCCCCCTTGAACGCCATCATTCGCACCACACTTGT